>JBAUIA010000173.1:0-7970 GCA_049680565.1 Phototrophicaceae bacterium | reverse complement strand
TAGTTGTTAGGCTGTTTGTGGCACTTTGATTTCGCCATAAATCCGTTTGAAGTGGCGGTCTGAATCAAGATTTGCCAATAACGCCGTCCGTCCGTGCAACATCCGCAAGTTGTCAAAGATAAATAATGAGCCATTGGTGGCAGGCACATAAATGATATTGTCATTGATCGCTTCAAAGAGCCGTGTAACAGGGGCAGGTGGTTCATCAAGCAAATCATAACGGAAGCGCAAAATATAACTTTTGTTATCACGCTTGCTCAAAATTGGCGCTGCATAAGGTTCATGCTCGATGTGGTCAGGCGATGAAAAAGCAATCAATTCATTTTCTAAAAATTCAATATCATCGGCGCTTAATTCTTTAATAATTTTCCAACTATCTGCCAAGAGCGGTTTACCACCGCCTGCACTTTCCATACTGAGACAAAACATGCCAATGAATGGGGGCGGATTTTCGTACCATGATAAATCGGTGTGCATATGGAATTTATCTGTACCAGCAAATGACATCCCCTGAAAATTAGGTTGTGGCTTCAAATCCATCACCATTGGCAATTCCATATAGGTAATCGGTTGTCCGATTTTTTCCATATACTCCGTAAGTAATTGATCGGCATTGTCTGTGCCTAAATTTTCTACTAATACATAGCCATCACGATCAATAACTGCTTGTAAATCCATAGCTTAAACCCTTTTACTTATCTATGTGTATACGATAATCAACCTATTTATACTCTATCCGAAAATTATGAGCAACTTTAATGGTTCTATCTGGCATGTATTTGTGGGATGACGAATATAAAGAAGACCTTACACGAAATATTCAAATTGAGGCATCACAGCCAAGATTCGAGTATATGAATAGTGCTGTGTTCATAGTTCATAGTTCTGAGATTTTTTTGTCTTTACTCAGCACCTAGCACTCAGTACAAAAATTCTGTTTAAGGGCTTCTTGTACCTTAATTATTCTGATTTAAAAATAAGTGTGTAACATCAGTAACCCAATATACCGACTTATTTTGTAGATTGCAGTATATTTAAGGCACAATAATGATGTGACAATAAGGTGTGTAACTGATGGCAATCCATTTACGACTTGAACTCAAAGAGGATGTTGAACGCATGGAGGATGTGGTTAATCTGCATTCAGATGATGATATTGATACGCAAGTGCCACAAGCGATGCCACCACCGATTGTATTTGAAATGGTTGAGAATGCGATACTTGGACGTGGTGAAGATGAAGTCCTCGCACAAAAATTAGGTGATAGTGATTCCGATGCTGAGTTTAATCGGCAGATGGCATTGTTACGCAATCTCCATATTAATTTAGCGCCATTTCATGCCCATCATCGCGGGGTATCACGCAAACATGCACGCCTGAGTATCCGCAATACACGTTTAACAGTTTCTGATTTAGGCAGTACCAATGGCACATACCTTAATAATGAACGTTTGCAGCCGAATATAGAATACGGGGTTAAGCAAGGGGACGAAATCCGACTAGGTTTCCTGACCTTAACTTTAACCATTATTTAGGCTATATACCGTAAGTTTCGATAAATAATTGGCAATAGATCGTACGATTTTCGGCTGACATCCCGTTGGATGTCCCTACACCACCCTTATTTTGTAGGGAAGCGCAATGGCGCGTCCACGAAAGTATTTATGGATGTAATTTTAAAAACTGATGCACTTTAAGGCAGATAATTATAGGTTTCGTACCACGCATTAATCGCTGCATAAGCAGGTTCTGTGCCAATTAATTTGAGTGTATTTAAGATACTTCGGCTTTGATAAGGATGACTATTGAGTAACTCTTGAATTAATTGTGGTACTGCCTCTGCGAAAATGGGTGTCGAAAGCGTTCGCAATACCGTTGCAATATATGGGGATTTTGTTTTGATTAGGCTCATCAAAATCCATAAACCACGTTCGCGGGCATTTCTTAAGGCGCTAATAGCAGCAATTTGCTGTTGTGAATGACCATTTTGGATAATTTCACATAAGATATTCAAGGCAGTATCACTTTGATAGGCTAAGTGCCCAATTGTATGGTAAAGCACCTTGTAGAGTTTCTGGTCATCGAGCGTGAGGGTGTAAGAGCTTACAATGGCGACAGCCTCATCAATTGGGAGTTGCTCGACGTATTTTAAGTATTGGCTAAAAACTTGGGATGTTATCTCTTGCTGATTGAGCGCCTCGTTTATCGTTGCTGTGATGGTATCGGAGCGCACACCATTGGTGTTAAAAATACGAATACAGGCTTCGGTGTATGCCTCATCATGAATGTATATAAATGCTAATGCCAACAGTTCGTCATGCTGATAACGACTTAGCCGTGCGAGCATGATGGGGTGAATGGGCTGGTGTTTGATACACTCGGTAAGCTGAATAAGTTGAGTTAGTAGGGCAGTGCGATCTTCGGCTATGGGCAAGACCCTCAAGAATATTGCCAACACGATTTTTTTCTGATTTTCAAATGTTTCGGTTTCTAATTTAGCGATGAAGTAGGCACGGATTGTTATGTTATCGGCGAGGTAGCGTATGAAAGTTAGCTTCGTGTAGGCATCATCAAAGATTGTATCTTGTTGTAAATGATATGCCGTATGAGCATCCCATGCAATTTGCCACTTTTTAGCCACTGCTTGTGCATGGACATCATCTATTTTATGTAAGGCGATTATTGCCATCAGTGCTAATGGTTGTGAATCGACAAAAACCGTTTTAGACGAAAACGGGAAGGTCTCAATGACTTGTTCTAAGAGTGGAACTGCCTCGATAGCCCTTAATTTGCCGAGTACTTCTATAATTAAGCGCGTCACGGTTGATGGTGGTTTGTGTAGCCGTATGGTCAACTGTGCGATTAATTTGGGTACGATCCGTGGGTCGTGGATGATGTGTATCTGCTGTAAAAGTATAGGACTACTGACATATACATCATCATAATGCGTTAGCAAACAATCAATCGCGGCGGGTGTGCCAACATCCATCAAGACTCTTGCAACGGCTTGCCGTGTATAGTTTTGTTTAATGGATGTCGTCGCTATATGAATAATAATAGCCTGTGCATCAGGATGATTGATCTGGCTCAACCATTTGATGCCGCGTTTAAGCTGCTGATTATCAATCATATATTGACCATATTGAATTTTATGGGTCACACAGGCATAAGGTTTTACTGCGTTCATTGTAACGCTGACCTTCCCCAATAAGGGCTTATTTAAAAGTTAAGGTTTAACCACGTTCATAGGTGGGACGCAAATAAACATCAATGAGATATTGCGGATAACCGATACGTTTTAAATTATCTTCACAGGTCGCAATCGGTGCGCCAGCATCGCGCCAGTAGGGGACACGCTTAATCAAGGTTTCAACTTTTTCACGCGGTGTAATGATCCATGTGTCTTTGGGAACATGCCCATAATAGATCACATCCATATTGTCCATCACTTGGGTCGTTTTTAAATAAGGTGCAATCAATACGACTTTGCGAGCGCCTTTTTCTTCTGTCAGATAATGATGGACGAAGTTAGCTGTTCCACCGAGATCAACTAAATCTTCTACGACTCCCACAACTTTATCGGCAACGTCAATTGATAATGGACGGTTGATACGCGGTTCATCAAGTGGTTGCCCCGGTCCTGCGTAGAACTTAACGCCCAGTGTCCCAAAATCAATCACAGGGATATTTTTATTCAGTGTCCATGCCAGATGATCGTGCAATAATACGCCCGGTAATAATGCACCCATTGTAATCATGACGGCAGTCGTAATTTGTTGCTTGCTGCTGATATTATTAATTTGGTAACGATAAACTAAGCGAGCAATCTGCGCCATGATATAGGTTTCCACATGGTCAGGGATGTAGAGGAATTTCAAGGAATCAAATGCAACATCAATCCCCTGCGGATTCTGCCAAAATGTTCCATCAATTTTGCCTGTAAATTCTTTAACGTGTTGCCCGTATGTCACAATCGTGTGCCTTTAATGTGTGTTTGTTAATAAGTATGGTGCAATGCGTTTTTGTAATAATCACTGTTATGTTAATGATACTATTTTTCGATCAATCCTGCTGAGTAAATAAGTTTCAATGAATAATGAGAAACAGAGCGTCCAATTTTTGGCTGATAATTATTGTACATTGTAATTTATTATGAACGGTCTTACGGGGTTAAATCAAAATATCGGAGGGTATTTTTTGAAAATTACGTATAAATACGTAGCGACTTTTATTGAGTATTCTTAAAATATTAAGTATTATTAAGATGTTAACATTGAAAATGATCTGAAAATGTCTTACGCATATTTTTCAAAAGAATCGCATAAGATAGTAACAAACTAAACTAAAGCTCTGGAGCTTATGTAATGTCGCTTAGTATCGATGCCTTATGGATTATCATCTCTGCCTTACTTGTATTTATGATGCAAGCAGGTTTCTTGGCATTAGAAACAGGGATGACGCGTGCTAAAAATAATATTGATGTTGCGATGAAGAACATCATTGATTTTACAATGTCATCGGTCATTTTTTGGTTGATTGGCTTTCCGATTATGTTTGGCTTTTCGTATCTCGGGCGGATTGATTTTTTATTTGATCTTACATCGGATACGAATTTATTATTGACGTTTATCTTTCAGATGATGTTCTGTGGTACAACCGTTACGATCTTATCAGGCGCTATCGCCGAGCGTACCCGTTTTAAAGTATATGTGCTGATTACCATTCTAATCTCAGGGCTGATTTATCCTGTATTTGGTCAATGGGTATGGGCAGTGAGTGCTGATGGGGCAAGTGCAGGTTGGTTGGGTCAGCTAGGCTTCTTTGATTTTGCAGGGAGTACAGTTGTCCATAGCGTCGGAGGTTGGTCAGCCCTTGCGATTGCTATTTTGGTGGGCGCACGAACAGGGCGCTTTACGGATGATGGTCAAGCTGTTGATATTCCGAAATCCAATTTAGCCTATGTCATTTTAGGGGTCTTGTTGCTGTGGTTTGGCTGGTTTGGCTTTAATGGTGGTAGTGTTCTGCAATTTAACGAAACAACATTGAGCGTCATTTTCAATACCCTCATAGGGGGAAGTCTCGGTGGCGTAACTGGCTTTTTGCTCGGTATAGCATTTAATCGTGAAGGCGATGTTGCCTTGATCTTAAATGGTGTGTTAGCAGGCTTAGTATCTATTACCGCAGGGGCATCTGTCATTAGCGGTTTAGGCATTGTGATTACAGCAGTTGTGGGGGTCTTTGTATTTTTTGCTTTGTCGGAATTATTAGTTCGTTTGAAGATTGATGATGTCGTGGATGCAATCCCTGTTCATTTAGGTGCAGGCATCTGGGGAACACTCGCAGTCGGTATTTTTGGCGATCTTGATCTGATTGGCTCAGGATTAGCACGTCCCAACCAAATCCTCATCCAACTATTGGGAATCGGTATCTGTGGTTTATGGACATTTTATACTGTTTATGGTGCGATGAGCCTACTCAATCGTTTTATGGCATTGCGTGTAACCCCTGAAGAAGAATACATAGGCTTGAATATCTCTGAGCATAATGCGCGGACTGATCTGGTTGATTTGTTGGATGTAATGCAAGATCAAGCGCTCAATCGTAATTTTTCTGTGCGTGCAATAGCTGATCCTTTTACGCAATTAGGACGCGTAGCAAATTATTATAATTTGGTGATGGATTCGCTGGAAGATGCTCAACGTGCATTAGAACTAACCAATGAAGACCTTGCCAATCAAGTCAATCAAGTCAATAAAGCCAATCGTAAATTATCGACTGCAAATGAGCAGGTTAAGAGTTTTGCTAATATCTTATCGCACGATTTACGCACACCGATTACAAGTGTGAATGCGCTTGTATCAGAAATTCAGTACGAGCTAACTGAAATTGAAAAAACCATTGCTCAAGATGGCGAATTAACCCCTTATAGCAAAGATACGATTGCAGACTTTATCCCACAATCATTGCAGATGATCCATAGCGCGATTGAGCAAATGGATAAGCTAACCAAGCAAGTCTTGATTGTTGCCAAAGATGAGTCGCGCCCGTATGCACCGATACCGATTGAGATGGGGGCGTTTGTGCAAGAGATTGTCAATGCCCAGACAGGTGTCTTGCGCGATAAGAAAATTGCGGTGACAATTGATCCATTACCTAATGTGCTCGCAGACGATATTATGATGCAACAAGTATTTACGAATTTATTCTCAAATGCAGTTAAGTATCTGGATCCAAATCGTGCTGGTCAGATTCATATCGCAGGGCGCACAACTGCCGATGCACATATTTTTTCGATACAGGATAATGGTTTAGGGATTCCAGAAGATCAATATGATCGGGTTTTTCAACTGTTTCGGCGTGTGGGTAAACATAGTCAAATTGAAGGCAATGGCTTTGGTTTGTTCTATATTCGCAACATGATTCAACGGGTTGATGGCGATATTTGGTTTGAATCAGATGAAGGTGTTGGGACCACTTTCTATTTTTCAATCCCACGTCAACCTATTGTACAAGGTATTTGATGCGACGCACACGTATATCTATTTAGCGTGTGAAGTAGTAAGCAATAGATCTCACTAAAAATTATTGTATTTGTTTTGTAAAGAAGGAAATCACATGGGAAACAAACTGATTGTAATCGAAGATGATGTTGCAACGGTGCATTTGTTACGGCGCTATATTCAACGGGGTGGTTGGCAACCCGAATTTGAACATTTTGAATACGGAACAGACGCAACCGCTTACTTGATCGACAATCTCAATGCCGATATTGTGATCTTGTTAGACCTCAACTTGCCAGATATGTCAGGCATTGATATTTTGAAAGTCATCCGCCAACAAGCCATTTATGCAACTATTCCTGTTATCGTACTCACAACATCAAACCTTGAACATGAGCGCCAAGCCTGTTTTGCTTTGGGTGTGGAACACTTCTTAGAGAAACCATTCAATTTAGAATCTGTGGTCGATCTGATTCAGACCTATGATGTTGTTTTTGCATGATGAGCAAGGTGCTTGATTTTAGTTTGCTTAGATTGTTTGAGCAATACGTTGCTTGACGATCTAAGCTAAAATAGATCATAATCGGGTTACATTATCGCTATCTTATTCGGTATATTATATTGTCAAGATGCGATAAAATGATAGGCGTAGTAAACCGATGGCTTTGAGGATCAATGCACATGACTGATAAATCGCAAGACGATAATAACGAAGAACTGAATATTTCAGATAATGTGTATACACAAGAAGTCTCTACAAATTTTGACTTTGATAATTCGTTGCACATCTTTTCTGAATTAGATACACACCCTGCCTTGGGGCAACGGCGTACCTTGCGGTTGTTTATCCCACAAGAGACCGAACCACTCGAATTTTTTAGTCCTGATCGTCTTGTGTTAGGACGCGGTGGTAAGGGCATTCGCCTTGATGTGAATTTAGCAGAACGCTATGGCTGGATGCTAGGTGTGTCTCGTGAACATGCGGAAATTGTTTATGATGCAGGGCGCTATTATCTTGCCGATCTTAATAGCACCAATGGAACATGGCTCAATAGTACACGTTTGAACCCGATGGAACGTTATCCACTAGATTCAAGCGACCAAATCCGTATGGGTCATTTCCTAATGTTGGTTTCAATCCCCTAAATGCAGACTTTCTAAGACGATACATTATAACGACGGATGGTCTGTATTTCGCATCGTCTGCTTGCCTATAGAACATCCCCCTCGTGGTTGCCTAAAAATGCTGCTATTTGATAAGTAAATAGCCATATTTTACCCTGTAATGAAATAATATTATTGTGAATTTTGTTTAGAACCTCTTTGAATACACTATTTAAGATACTTCAAGACGCACCGTTGTGCGTCCCTACGACCTATAATAATAGTCAATTGTAGGGACATCCAACGGGATGTCTAATCGATTATGACATCATGATCGAATTTCAAAACAGGTTCTTAGTCCTTAG
>JBAUIA010000172.1:0-4367 GCA_049680565.1 Phototrophicaceae bacterium | reverse complement strand
GGCACTTATCGCTTGACCTTAACACGAATTACTAATTCGTAGGCTTGTTTTGTTGATTGTTGCTAAATTCATTGTACAAATTTTACGATAATTACACGATAGCCCTCAAAACTCATTTTTTCATGTTGATACCCTAATTTTAAAGATGAGCATTTTGGTTAATTCCGACAACATATCACCTAAATTACTCAAAAAATCCTCTTATACTGATTTACAACTTGTGTACACTACACAATCGCTTAGGCAATCTTACCGAGTAAATTTTCGTTCATTGGTAGAAAATACACAATTGCATCATTTTTGACTAGATGAACCTCAATTCAGTATTTTTTTGTAACAATGTTACAAAAGTCAGTGGTCATAATTTATGAGTTTGTTCGCTTTTTGCTCATGACGTACTCAGGATACACTGTGGAGGTCGAAAGCAATACCAATGTTGTTGAATCAAGCAAGCTCATTTAACTCATTTATTATGGGAGTATCAAAAATGGTCAAGCGTACATTCCTTTATCGTGTAATTTCCGTCAGTGTCGCACTCGTGTTCCTGTTTGTCATGGGCGTGAGTAGCTTCGCACAAGATGATAGTACGGCTACAGAAGAAACAGCAACCGAAGAAGTGGTTGCAGCAGAAGAAGTCGCTGTTTTAGAAGGTGCTGATCTCGTCCAATACAATCTCGATATGACATGGATGATGTTGGCAGGTTTCCTTGTCTTCTTCATGCAAGCAGGTTTTGCAATGCTCGAAGGTGGTTTCATCCGCCATACAGGTGTTGTAAATTCCATGGCAGAAAATTTCATGGATGCGTGTATCACGGCGCTCGTGTTCTTCATTGTCGGCTATAGTATCGCTTATGCAGGCGATAGCAATATTGCGAATATCATTCCAATCCCTGCAACACTCGGTATTGGCACAGACTTATTTAACTACAACCCTGCTGATGCGGGTGGGCTTGATCCTTACGCTGATTGGTTCTTCCAATTTGCCTTCGCTGGTGCAGCAGCAACCATCGCAACCGGTGCAATGGCAGAACGTACGGACTTCCGTGGCAAATTAATCTACTCCGCTATCCTCGGCGCAATCATTTATCCAGTGGTTATCTTCTGGAGTCCTTGGAATGGTGGCTTCCTCGCAGAACTCGGTTTCGTCGATTTCGCAGGGAGTACAATTGTTCACCAAACAGGTGGTGTCATCGCTCTGATCGGTGCTGCAATTGTTGGACCGCGTGTGGGACGTGTCTTCGGTAGCCCACCTGCTCCAAGCAACTTGATGCTGGCATCCTTGGGTACATTCATTCTGTGGTTTGGTTGGTACGGCTTCAATGTTGGTTCAACCCTCGCAGCAGGTGATGTTCACTTGATGGGTCTCGTAGCAGTCAATACAACATTAGCAGCAGCATCAGGCGCACTCGCAGCAATGAGCTTCGTTTATGCGCGTAGTGGCAAATGGAATATGGGCTTCATCTTGAATGGCTCATTGGCTGGTCTCGTTGGTATCACCGCAGGTGCGGCATTCGTATCACCCGTTGCGTCTATCATTATCGGTATCACAGCAGGTTTTGTGGTTGTTCTCACAACAGATGCGATTGAAGCAGCAAAAATTGACGATGCAGTCGGCGCATTCGCAGTCCATGGTGCTTGCGGTATGCTCGGTACATTAGCAATCGGCTTCTGGGGTGTTCCTGAATTACTCGGTGCAGACGCTGGTGGTTTATTCCTCGGTGGTGGTTTCGCACTCTTGATCTCACAAGGTATCGCCGTCATCGTTGTGACAGCATGGGCAGCCGTTACCGCTATTATCATGTTCAGCGCATTGAATGCAATGGGTCTCCTCCGTATGCACGAAGCTGCTGATGAAATCGGTATTGATATGTACGAACATGATGCAAGCCTCTACGGTGACATCTTGATTACATTACCAACACCTAGCACCGAACCAGCAGGTGACTAAGTAACATCTAACTTTATGTGTGATGGGGATGCTCTCTACATCCCCTTTAAAAACACCAAGAATGCCTACAAGGCTTCTCCTACAATGTGTGTGTGATAGAAATGACCGTGTGTGTGCGGTCATTTCGCTTTTAATGTAATATGCTTACTGCTCCCTCCATCTTCTATATTCCATATATCATATAATTCATTCACATCTTGAACTTCGTTTCATAATATGACAATAATGTGCTTTGTAACAATTCCTAACAAATCTTAACACTTCTAATTGCAATGCTATATTAAAATAAAATTGAATATGAATTAAAAAAGAATATACAAAGATTTTTATTTAATTGTATTCTTCATTAAAAATCTCAATCAATAGCAAACTAACAATAAGAAGATTTTGCTAATCAGTAGCCGGTAAATTTCTATTCTCAGATTAACAAATTGTCAGTATCGCATAAGAAATCAATAACGAACTTGTAACATTACAATCTATTGCGAAAATAAGTAATACAGTGTAATATAAACTAAATAAGTAAAGGTAGGATATAACAATGTCAAAAGTTATGAATTTTCCAGCAAAAGCATTTTCAGAAACACAATCATTTGAGATTCATAAGTCAGCATCGGTATCTCAAACTTTTGAACGCGAATTACCACTAACAATTTGGTTAGGTTTTCAAGCAATCGCAATTTTAGCAATTATTGCCATTGCATTTACCTTGAACATATTAGGTGCTTTAAACACAGGATACTTTTTGACTGCAACGGTAGTTTCTGGTAGTTTGCAATTAATCGGTATTTCGTGGTTGTGGGATGGTAAACGACGTGGTTATCAAACTTTGCTAGCTTTATATACGATTGGTATCGTATTAAACTTAGCTACGGGTCAATTTCCGCAAATCGTAACAAACATTGTTGCTATAGCAATTCTCATTTCTATTGTACAACCTAAAGAACAAGAATTAAGCTAATTTATAGGTATTGCTAGCATTTCAGCAATATGAATAAAAACCATTGACAGCGATCTACGAGTAGATCGCTGTTTTGTTTTCAGCCATGTGGATTAACAGTTGTCGCTGTGATGGTCAGGATGACGCGTTGATGGGCGTTAGTTGCCACATCGAAGTTAGGTCGTCCGTATTTAGTGGCAATATCCGTTATGATTGCTGTTGCATTTTCCTCCGATAACTTGGCTACCCCTCTGACTTCAATATAGCGAAATGGCGCATTTGTATCTACAACTAAGACGGTTACCTGCGGATTCGCTAATAAATTCGTATATTTTTGCGTGTCTTTTAGTATCGCAATCTGAATATGCCCATCGTGCAAACGACACCAAACAACGGTTGCTTGCGGTGTGCCATCAGGCATGAGTGTCACCAATGTTGCAACCAATGGATTTTCAAATAAATCATGATATGAAGCAGGGATTTCGACAGTCATAAGGAAGCCTTCTTTTGTAAACAAAGTTTATCTGATTGTAAGGTATTGGGTTATGTGATTCTAACAATTATTAATTCTAATTAGGCTATTTAGCATTAATATAAGGATAACTCATTTATATTTTAGGAATAATTATGCCAAAAATATCACGGAATGCAGCAGTAACATTGGTTAAAGACCTCAGAAGTATGGGGATCAATGAAGAGGGTATTCGATCACGCTTGACGAGTGAAGGTTTTAGCTATTCAGAAGCACGCGATCTCATCAATAATTTACCGAAGCGTAAAAATGATGATGCTCAAGGATTCAGTTACGATTTTAAATCGAAGAATGATTATCGCACGATTGAACGCTTTGAGCGTGGGGGCTGTTTGACGGCGTGGCTTAGTTTTCAAGTGATCGCAATCGTTGTTTCGTTATTTGCAATTTGTGCATTGTTTGGTCAAGTGAATAGCTATAATAACAGTTCCGACGGTGGATTAGCTTTTGTTGCCTTTATTCTCTTAGCCGTTTCTGTTTTCCAGTTAATGTGTGTCGCTTGGTTGTGGGATGGGCAGCGCAAAGGCTACCAAGGGATTTTAGTGTTATATGTCGTTAGTATTGTGCTTAGTTTATTGACAGGTCAATTTGCATCGGTTGGCACAAGTGTGGTCGGCATGGTCATCATTTTTTCATTGGTCAATCCAAAAGAACATCTCCTCAAATGAGTGTCAATTTATATCAGGGCGAGTTAAATACTATCGCCCTCGGTATTATCTAAATATTTATCGAAGTGAAACAGACATCTCCGAAACTTTCTGTGATGATTTCCGTTATAATAGATAGCATATCGGAAGCATAAACGAGAGAGTTATTATCCATGCGTGTTATCCATCTCATCAAAGCCAAGCAAATCGGTGGCGCAGAACGCCATCTACTGATGTTGCTACCTGCCCTCATCGCACGCGGAATTGATGCCCAATTATTGGTGATGATTGAGCCTGATA
>JBAUIA010000171.1:0-6796 GCA_049680565.1 Phototrophicaceae bacterium | reverse complement strand
GAGGGTAATATCGAAGTCTGTAGCAACACCGATTACAACATTACCGTACTCGAACGCGCACAATCCGAAGGAGAAAATGCTGTGACAGAAACCCGTCAAGTCAGTGGTGAAGTTGTTGAATTTATCAGTGATTGCGCCTTTGATGGTAATTGTGCCTATGTCGTTGAAACAGACGCGGGTGAGCAAGTGACGGTTATTTGGGCAGAAGGTAGTTCACCAATTTGCCAAAATGACCCTTTCAATGGCGGTGATACCAATATTGAAGTTGGGGATACGCTCGATGCGTTCGGACGTGTTATTGATGAAACGACAATTTCAGGCTGTGGTGATTCTAGTTACTACATCACCAAAACCAGCTAATTCTAACCTTCGATAATTTTTTATAGCGTGTAGAGGATGGGTATTATGCCCGATTGGTAGACGCAGATCGAGCAACTCCTCTACACATCATCTACTTTAATTGATAGCTACTTCCGTGATAAAAACCCCCTATCTGGCTCCCACCTTATCAATAACAATTTTTTGGTCATGTAATAGCGCTCATTTGGCACTGGTTCTAATATTGCAAAATAGGTTACACTAATTATGATAGTATAGAAATTAGTTTCAATTGTAGTGAAACCTATATAAAAAAAAGCAGAATGGATTATGATGATGTCCAGCAAATTTGAAGATACCCAATCAATCGCATTAAATGACCCACGCTTTCAAGCGATGCTCGCTGCGCTCGATGACAATAATGGCACAGCGACCTTATCATCATATAGTGAAGTGATGTTATTAATTGACGGAATGACGGCGCGTTTTGTGATTACGAATCAGCAAGAATATTATTTAGGGCGCTTTCTTACACCTGAAGCAGGACAAATTGACCTGAACCCATTTGGTGCTTTGCATCATGGCGTATCGCGCAATCATGCTAAGTTTGTGATTGATAATGATCGCCTTTATGTTGTGGATTTATCCAGTTCTAATGGCACGTATGTGCGCCGAACACGCTTACATCCTTACGAACCTGCGTTAATTAATGCAGGCGATGAAATTTTACTCGGCAGGATGCGGATACAAGTTATTTTTCAGTAAAGAGCGCGACTAGGGACAGTTGCAATCAAGGGGAATACAATGAATCAAGATGATAGACCAACGCAACGCATTGACATTCAAGATGCGGACATGCTGGAAGCCTTGCTTAAGCAGAAAAATCGACAACTCGGCACATCGCGTTTAGGTAAAAGACGAGAAGTGATGTTGTTGGTGGGCAGTGGCATGATTAAAATTGAATTGCGAAATGAAGTCACCTATTTGCTAGGACGCTTTAACAAAAGCAAGCCACGCGGTAATCATATTGACCTCTCTCAATTTAAAGCCCTCGAACGCGGCATCTCTCGTATCCATGCACAGATTCATATGGAAGATGATCGACTTTATATCACGGACTTGGATAGTACCAACGGGACAATTGTCGATGGTGTTAAATTACTGCCCCATCAACATCAGCAACTACGCCAAAATTCTGAGATTTTCCTCGGTAAACTAGCGATGCAAATCATGTATAAATCGAGTGGGGATACCGATCAAATGAAAACGATTCAATCGTAGCTGCTTATCTCATGACTGAGCGAATGTGACATCACAAAACTTTTAGAATTTTTTGGGGCGTTTTGTACGATGCCTAGGCGGTTACTTCACCATGAATGTCCACGCCAAGGGATTCAATGCTCGACTACGAACATCTAATTACATATCCAATTGATAGTACAATCTGATATAGTATTTGCAAGATGAATCACTTCAAAAAATGAGGCGCGTATTTATGCAACATCTACCACTAACAATCCGTGCGATTGTTGATACAGCGCAATTGATCCCAATCACAGTTGGCATGTCTGGGGATGATGTTTATCGGGTTGAAGCAGATGCCTACTATTATCTCAAAATTGGGGAATCGCTCACAGATGAGTATGAGCGCCTGCTCTGGTTAGATGGCAAGCTCCCTATTCCTAAAGTGATCCATTACGAAGTGAGTCACGGCAAGCACTACTTATTGACATCTGCTATCGCAGGTGAAATGTTACAAGAGGTAGATTTACCAATCGAAAAGCGGATTGCATTAGTAGCACAAGCGGCACGGATGTGGCACGCTATCCCTATCGTGGATTGCCCGTTTCTGTGGGATACCAACACCCAAATTGCAGATGCACGCCATCAACTCGATCATAAGCGCGTGGATGCAAGCCAATTTGCTGCGTGTTGGTACGGGAAAAGTGAGCATGAATTATTTGCTGATTTGCTGAATGCGATGCCCAACACTAAAGAAGACTTTGTTCTGATTCATGGTGATCTATGCTTACCCAATATTTTAGTAGATAGCCAGACACAATCCATCACAGGCTTTGTTGATCTTGGTAATGTGAGCGTGAGTGACCGTCATCTGGAGTTAACCACAAGCGCATGGAGCATTGGGTATAATTGGGGTAGCAAATATATCCCGCAATTTTATGAGCAATACGGCAGCGAACACCACGCCGAAAAATCACATTTTTATAGCATCTTGGGGGAATTTGTATAAGCCCAACATATGACACAGTCGCCCAAAAAACCGCAATCCGATATATGATAGATAGGGATATGAGGTTGGATGGTGAAGGGGCTTTATGCGAATCGATTTATGGGAATGGTTTAACCGCTTTGCAACACATGCTTATTTAGAAAACAACAGTGATAAACAACGCATTGTGCAATTGTATGACCTTGGTTGGGAAGCGCTCCGTGCTGAAAAACATCAACAAGCACTCGATTATTTTGAAAATGGCTTACAATTGGCACGCACATTAAGATTGCCATGTTTTGAATTATTCTTCGATTATTGGTGTGCGGAAACACTGGTTTTCTATCAGAATGATTATCGTACTGGTTTAGATCGTGCCATCAAAATGGGGGCACGCGCTCATCAAGACCAGTATTTGGAATGCCCTGTACGCGGACGAGCATATTATACTTTAATGTACGTTTATTATGCGATGGATGCGATTGGCTACGAAGATAAAATCCGCGAGATGATGGATTATATGCTCGCAGAAATCCCATTGGATGATGATACCTATCAACGGATGATGTATACCAAATCTTCATTAGCATTTACCCTTGATGATTATGAACAATCTCGCCAGATCATTGAATCGTATATTGCTCTAACGATTGGTAACGCCCATCGGCAATCAGGTGGTTATAATATGCTGCGGATGAATGCTTTCGCTAATGGTGATGTCGAACAAGCGATTGCATTAGCGCATACAGGTGAACTCTATGCGCGTGTTGCACGGCTCGAAAACTCGGTAGCATTATCTTTATTGTGGCAAGCGCTTTATGCCCATTATCTGGATGAACCAGAACGCGCTCATACGCTCTATCGGCAAGGGCAAGACCATTATACACGTTTTGATCTACAGCCTTTACCAGAATATTACGATGCGGTTTGCCAATACTTAGAAAAACGAGGCGATATTGAGCAAGCTCTCAGTATGCGCCAGCAACAAATTGCTACCATTACCGATGTCGGCAGCGTCAGTTATACGGCTTATTCGCACTTAGCCTATGTACGCTTATTGGGCAGATCAGGACAAGATATTACCGATGCACTCGCGCAGGCTCATCAAGCTAGTCAAGCATTACTCAAACCACAACATTTTCTTGATAAACTCAAAAAAGTGGAATCAGGTAATTATTATCAATATGATTGGCAGAAAAATCGGTAAATCGTAAGTAATAACTAGGCGATTCCGCAACGCTATCGGAATAATCGCATGATGAATCTAGCAATCATAGCAATGCTCGTTATAATGTGCGCTGTTATATTAAGCCTGTTAATTTTTGAGGAGAATACTATGCCCCGTTGGCATCATATCTTGTTCATAGTCTTATTGATGTTGCTCAGTAGCGTGCTTGTGCTTGCACAAGATGGTAATGCAAATGTCATTGATATGGCTGAAAGTTTAAATATTCGATCCGCCCCATCAGGACGCGCTGATATTGTTGGAGACGTTGCAGGTAACACCTCAATCACCGTCATTGGGCGTAATGCGAGCAATCAATGGTATCAAATTACAGTGAATGGCATCACGGGTTGGGTGGCATCGGGCTTTGTGGATTTACGTGTCGCACGCGCAACTATTCCGATTGTTGATGCGGCATTACCTGCTGCGCCAGCTTCATCGAGTGCCGAAACCACAACTACGACCACAACTTCTGCGCCTGCGGGTGATACAGTAGCAAGTGGGACAATCAATGTGGTGGCTGCCAATATCCGTGCATCGGATAATACCCGTTCAGCGATCATTGCGGAATTATCGCGTGGAACAGTTGTCAATGTTATTGCACGCAATGCCACCTCGACATGGATTCAAATTGAATTTGATGGTCAAGTCGGTTGGATTTTTGCTAATTTGATTTCCTTGAATGTTAGTCGTGGTAGCTTACCATCAATTGCTGCAACTGTTATTACGACCACGAGTAGCAACACCGATAACACATCCTCAGTTGAAGCAGTTCAAGCTGCGATTCCTGCTGGTGATGCCCCTTATTTTACCTTGGGTGCATCTGCGCGTAATATATTTGCAGCAGGACAAGCATTAGGTAACCGCGCCAATGTTTTCTCTAAAATTGGTGATAGCATCACTGTTGATGAAGGTGTTTTCACACCATTTGGATTTGGTGTTTTTAACCTTGGTGATTATGGCTATTTGCGCTCAACCATTAGCTTCTTTTCAGCGCAAGCACGCAATAATAACTCATTCAATAATACGTCACTCGCAGCAGGCAATGGCTATACAACACGCACAATCTTAGATACAAATTTTGCCAATCGTTCTGTGTGCGAATTAGGCGAATCGCCTTTAGCGTGTGAATATCGTTTAACCCGTCCTGCGGTTGCCCTCATTCTCATCGGCACAAATGATACGAATATGGTGCCCATTGATGAATATGCAGCCAATCTGCAATTCATTGTGGATTATAGTATCAATCAAGGCGTTATCCCTGTATTGAATACACTTCCACCACGTATGAGCTTCCCCGGACGCGCAGAATCGTATAATGATGTGATTATTCGGATTGCATCCGCGCGTGGCTTACCCTTAATTGATTTCTATTCTGCGTTGGTTGTATTGCCTGATAGTGGCATGAACGATGATGGCATTCATCCATCGTCGCCACCTTTGCGCTTTGAGCAAGCAGGTGACTTCCGAGGGAATAACTTACTCTATGGCTACACGATTCGCAATCTAACGACCTTACAAGCCTTACATAGCTTACGCATTAATGTGTTGCAATAGTGAGAAAAAGTATCGGCATATACATCCGATTTTTCTAATTTCGGATGTATACGCTGCGCTTTGTAACATTCGAGGGTATTTGACGATATAAATAATGAGTGGAATACATTTCCGACCTGATGAGTCGGGGTAGGTCTTATTGAAAGCGACGCACGGTCATGCGTCGCTTTTTTTGTACTAACTAATACTTGGCTTGAGCCAGATTATAGGACTTATTCGTCCTCATCACTGCGCTTGATCGTCACTTGATCGCCTTCGTCAAGCTCTACAACAACGTCTTCTTCGTCAAGCTCTACAATAATTTCTTCTTCGTCATCATCGTCAACACTTTCTTCGATAATTTGCTGGCGATAGGGTTCAACGACCAGATGATTAACCAAAATATGTAATGCACCCATCGTCGGTACAGCGATTAATGCGCCTAAAATACCATTCAACAAGAAGCCTACCGACGTATAGATAATGACAAGTAGTGGATCAATCCCAACTTCACCCGACATGATGCGCGGTTGTAAAATATAATTTTCGATTTGGCTAACGATGATGAAGATAATCAAAACGATAATGGCAAAGGTCGGATCAACTGTCAGGGTGAGTAAGGTGGCAATAAGCCCACCAATCCAACCGCCGATCATTGGCACGGATGTGAGTAATCCAATGATAAACGCTAATGTTAGCGCATTTGGAACACCCAAGGCGTACATCGGAACAAAATTCAAAAATCCTACTGAAACGGATATAAGCACGACCCCACGCACATAACTACCGAGCGTTGTTTCAATTTCGGTGATGATATTACGTGTACGATCACGATAACGCGGTGATGTCATTTTTAAGATGAAGCGCTTGGCATGCAGATGCGAGGTTAACCAATAAACACCCATCACAAAAATGAGAACAGCCCCTAAAACGATATTCCCTGTATTTTGGATGAGTCTTGGGAGTAGTAAGTTAAATTGATCGACAGCCGTAGAAACCGCTTCTGTAATTTGCTCAGGTGCAACTAAGGATACATTGTCCTTCATCACATCACTGAAATAGCGCTCGACAATTTGCTGTGCTTGTATGATGCGTGATGCTAAGCGCCAATCTTGCTCAATATAAATGGCAAATTGATTAAACAGTGGCGGTAAGATTACAAAGAGTACCAATACAGTAGCTAATGCCAGAATCAAATAAACAAAAATAATAGCAATTGTTTCTGGGATACGTAGTTTTGTGAAGAATCGAACAGCAGGACGTACTGCTGAAGCAACGATGATTGCCATAAATAAGGTCAGAATAATTTCTGCGCTCTCAAAAATGACATAAGCACCTAATAAGGTCAATAAAATGGTGATGGTTGCTTTGAATACGTCACTTACTTTTAATGTCATTGCATGTCCCCTTGGATTAGCACACAAATCAGAGGGATTGTGTGACTTTTTGATGAGGATTATGCACCATTATCTTTATTGCTGGGCTAT
>JBAUIA010000170.1:0-32320 GCA_049680565.1 Phototrophicaceae bacterium | reverse complement strand
GAAGCAACAGTAGCACCAACTGCTATCCCAACAAGCCAACCGACGACTGTTCCTGTGACGAATGCCTACAATGCACCCGATTGGACAAACTTACAATTGGTCAATGCTGCTACAGGCGCAACTTTTACACTCGCTGATTTTGCTGGTAAAACAGTTCTCGTCGAACCAATGGCAACATGGTGTAGCAATTGCCGAGCGCAACAAGGGTATATTGCAACTGCAATGGCATCCTTGAATCCTGATGAATTTGTATTTATCTCACTCAGTGTCGGTGAAAATGTGACAAATGGTGTTCTAGCAGATTATGCTCAACGCAATGGTTTTCCACAGATATTTGCAGTTGCGACGACTGATCTCACACGCGCATTGGTCGATAACTTTGGTTTCTCAGTGACAACACCGCCATCAACACCCCATTTTACAATTTCACCAATCGGTACAGTCAGCAACCTCACCACAGGTTTTCATCAGCCTGATGCGATTATTCAAGAAGTCACTGTTGCACAGAGTAGCTGAAGTTAAGGGAAACTTATCATGAATGAATGGTTACTCGCTTTTACCTTAGGCAATGCAGCGATTCTGACGAATGCTTGTCTATTACCACTGTATCCGGGTTTGATGGCATTCCTTGCGGGGAATGCAAATAATGAACGTGCGCGTCAAGCAACGGCTGTTTTAGGTGTACTTGTTCTAGCAGGTATCATGACGATGATGGTCTTAATTGGCTTCTTGATTGCCTTATTAAGTGCATCCTTTGGTTCTGTCTTAATTGTGCTGCTGCCGATTATCTACACGATCATCATCGTTTTAGGGTTGCTGATGCTCACAGGGCGTAATCCATTTGCGACCCTCCAAACTGCACAAGCGCCAATGTTGGGTAATCCTTATCTAACCGCGTATGTGTATGGTTTATTCTTTGGACCCATGACATTGCCCTGTACAGGACCTATCTTGCTATCAGCATTTTCTTTGGGTTCAGGGTTTGGAACAGTCGCTTCAGGATTAACCTATTTCTTTTTCTTTGGGCTTGGTTTTGGATGGCCCTTGGTGATTTTGCCTGTACTGGCGTTACCTTTTCAACGTCAGATTGTCGGGTGGTTATCGCGTCATCATGATATGCTCAATGTGGCAGCAGGCTTATTATTAATCGCCGTTGGCATCTTTGGTATTTTGACAGAGCTTGTTCCACAATATCGCCCTGAATTTTATATTTCACAGACTATGCAACTGATATATTGGTTGATAGCAGGTGTAATCACTATTGCAGGTGCGATCTTTTTCCAGACACAACTTGCCTCGAAACCTAAAAATGTTGACTCTACGGTGTAATATCTTTAAGGCGGCAATTTGCCGCCTTATCTGCTTCATTTATCCCCAAATCACAATAATTAAGTAAGCAAGTGGTTGATTGCAATGAAATGCCCGATATAATCATAAAATATACCTATTGCAAACGGTTTATCAATGAAGGCATATAGTAGTGATGAATCAAAACAATCAGTCTGACCATGATGACTCAATCGACCAAACGTCAGAAACAGAAGTCACTAATTTTTTAGCTGAAGATTATAAACGAGATAAACAACACGCCCAAAAATTTGACAATGTGGATCGGCATTATCCAAAATTGTTGACATGGCTTATTGTGATGAGTCCTCAAGAGCAACGTGGGATGGTATTACCGATTGCGGATGATATGGTCATTGGGCGTGAAGGGGATATTGTTTGGCATGATGCCCATATGTCGCGTAAGCACGCACGCTTTACGCTGATTGATGATCCTATTCGCTATGGACGCAAAGTCTTCGCTATTGAGCCAGAAAAAGATCGTAATGGCACAATTGTAAATGGCATAAAAATTACAGGGATGACACCCTTGCGTGAAAATAATACGATTATTATGGGGGATACACAATTTATTGTGAAGGTTCTTGAATGACTGTATTGCGCTTAATTCCTGCTGTTGCAACACATCGTGGTATGCGTCGCCGTCATAATGAAGATGCAGTTGGTTATCATTATCCATCAGATATTAATTTGTTATCAACCCACGGGGCATTATTTATCGTAGCAGATGGCGTTGGTGGATTATCTGCTGGTGATGAAGCCAGCCAGATGACTGTCAAAGAACTCATTCGTGAATATTATGATCGCTCGATTGAAAGTTCGATTGAAGACCATTTAGTATCTGCAATTCAAGCTGTGAATACAATTGTTTTCGAGACACTTAATCGTAAAGGGGCGACAACTTTAGTTGTGGTTGTCATTCATAATGAGCAACTCATTGCTGCATCCGTAGGGGATAGTCAAATTTTTCATATACGTAATGAAATTATCACGCAACTGAATCAAGAAGATGTATTGCATTCTAATGATGCTGATAATGGCGCATTGACCAAAGCAATTGGGTATCGTGAGTCACTTGATATTGAAGCCATAAACCTTGATTTAGTAGCTGATGACCAAATCTTATTATGTTCCGATGGATTGACACGTTATGTCGATCAGCAACAATTGATGCAACTCGCAAAATTTAATGATCCGCGTGATAGTGTGCGCCGAATGATTAATACTGCAAATACGCATGGTGGCGCAGATAATATCAGTGCATTACTCATTAATATGGGTGATGCGATTGAGCTACAAGATATTGACGCACATATCCAAAAAATATCTGTGAGGGTTGCAGTCGATACAGATCCGTTGGTCATGCAAGATGTGCCATCTAAACCCAATACACAAATCCCACTGGCACGCCCTCAATCAACGATTGACGAAGAAATCTTCACCCAATCATCTCAGATGCCATCAAAACTGAGTATTGCGCCCACACCAAATGTTAATCCTATGCCACAACAGCAAAATCAATTGCTGATTTTCATTATTGCAGGCATTATTATTTTGACGATTGGGGCAGGTATATTAGGGGTCGCATTTGCTTCACTTCGTAATACTGTCCAGAGCGATAATCCGATACAAGAAGTATTGCCAGATACAAGCATCACACCCTTAAATGACGATAACCAGACTGAAAATGCCGATAATCTCCAAATAGGAGATATAATCGTGCTGGATAGAAGTATTTTTACAAAAGATAGCATGACAAGTGATGTGGATTCTTTTCTGACATCACCCGATGCACCGTATCGCATCAATAATATTATTGAGGACAATGAAGGACGCTTATGGTATCGCTTGTTGGAAGAAAACACCGCACAAACAGGTTGGTTAGCCGAAAGCAATCTTGGCAATTATCGCCTGCAAAACAATTAATTGTTCTCTTGATCGCACTTTTAAGTACCTATAGTGCCACTGCTCAAGTGGGTAATCGTAATGTTCAAGTTGAATTAGTGACGGCAACATCCGAACAAGAAGCCTTATTGCATGTGCGTGTTCCTCGCGGACAAACCATCAATGAAGCGACATTATCTCAAGATGATATGATGATTACCCTTGATGCAGATGTTGTTGCACTGGAACAAACACAATTTATTGTACTTGATGCCAGTGATGCAATGGTTAATTTACAACCTGTCGTCCAATCCAATATGCCACGCTTATGGCAAACAGGTCTGCAAGCAACGAGTGTGTTATTTTTTGATCGAGATGTAACAGTTTTACGCCCAACAACGCGCACAGAAGATATTGATAATTTCCTGACAGAGTATACGATCAACTCAGGTGCGCCAGCCTGCCTTAGCGAACCTCTCATGGCATTGAATGATTTGACTCGTGATTATGATCGCTCTTGGCGCATTTTATTAGTGACAACAGGTGATTTTTCAGGGTCAGCGAATTGTGATACACAAGCATTAGCAACCGCTCCTGCGCCGATTGATGTGATTGCGATCACCTCAGATATTGATCCAATATTACAAGACTTGATTGACCGCAGTGGTGGACAATTTTATACGGCTAACTTACGCTCACTCGAAGCACGCACCAATGATATTCTGGCACAATGGGGGCAACCAAGCTACGTCTTAGCTGGTGATATTCCCGAAAATTGGGATAGGGCTGCACCCTTTGAACTCGATATTGCACTGAGCAATGGCACAGAAGAAACACTAACACTCAGTTTCCGTGATTATAATGTGCCATTACCACTTACCCCGACCCCACAACCTACACTAACATCCCTACCTGCGACTGACGTTGTGGCAATTGCGAGTGCCGAGGCTACACAAGCCATTGTGGCTGCATCGGCTACAACGATACCAACATCAGCTACACTAAATGACACCTTATTAGATAATGATGGTGTTGCGATTCTACTGGTTATTGGCGCTATTTTCTTTGTCGTGGGAGCAGTGGTACTTGCCCTAGCCTTATCAAGAGTGCGTCGTGCGCCTAATAATGATGCACCTGTGAGCAACGGCAATTTCTATGAAACCCTCACTGAGCCTAATCCGCAATCATCCGATTCACTCAGTTCGACACGGGTTCGTGAGAGAAACATCGCCTCAGTGGCTTACGATGATTCCGATACAAAAATATCTAATTTTGATGATACACGCATGATGGATGCAATCAATCAACCTGAAGAAGATCAGGATAATCTATTACTCACACAAGTTCTGACAGATGATCGCTTTCAGAGTATGATGGCACAATCCCAGAGTAATGATGAAGTGATTGGTTGGATGCGCTTGGTCATTGAAGGCGTTGATGCTGAACGTGACTACGAACTCACAAGGCGCGGTGCATTGGTTGGGCGTAGTTTAGAATGTGATATTCAAATTACTGGCGACAGAGCTATTTCACGTAAACATGCACGCTTTGATGTGCGTAATAATGACCAAGTAACTGTCAGCCGTTTGAGCGCTGTTAACCCTGTGGTGGTTGGAGGCGTACAGATTAGCAATCGTCATCCATTAGAACCCAATGATGTAATTCATTTATCAGATGAAACACGCCTGATCTTCATTGCTCGCCAAGATGAGCTTATTGACAACGAAGAATAAGCTCATAAAGAGATGTTTTTAAATAATAATCGAAGGTTATGCACAATTATAGCCATCTTATGAATAGAAATTGATAGTGAACTTATGACACGTTTTTTTGCTAGCATGATAATTATATCGCTGCTTATCATCGCTTATGGTACGACTGAAGCGCAATCTGATCCAGACAGCACAAGTTTTGAAATTACATATGATGAAACGCGCCGTCGGCTATTTTCTGAGGCAATTGGTGAGCAATTTTCCGAGCGTTGGCGCTTGTTACAAACGACAGCAGGTGATATTCCTATTATCCGCGTAACTCGTATTTCAGGGCAGCTAATCCCAACCCTACGCTTGTATGATAATAGTGGCACATTGCTAGCAGAAAGTACCGATAATGGCTTTTCCGATTCCGCAGAATTAATATTTGAAACAGGCTTAGAAGCAGATGGCGCACCCTATCAAATTGAAGTTGTGGCAGAAGGGGTTGTCAATGAGGTCGATAACCCTGTTGAATATAGCCTAAGTGTAACGCGTGATGGCGTCAATCGCTCATCACCCGACGAAGGTATCCTGCCACTACCTACGGTTGGTCTGAATCCACCGCCTATATTACCAGCAGGTGATCGACAGACGATTGATGGTTTTTCAGCACTCTCTGTATTTAGTGATGATTCAGATATTCAGTATGAGGCTAACCCATCGCAGATTAGCAATTCAAGTGATTTGACCCTCACCTATGACCAACTCACATCCTTGACGAATGGTATTGCCAATATTTCATTTGTGGAGAATGGCATTGGACTCACTATCCGCAATACGAACCTTACGATTAATCCTGAGCGTCGTTTTTTTAGTGATGAATCATTTAGCGTTACCTACAATGAAGTTTCTCGAAATTATACATTTACGATGCGTAGTGGCATGGTTTTAGTGACATCATTCGCACAGATTGAGTCGATTGAAATTCAGAATGGGTTCGCAGCCGTGCGTATTGCGCTAGGTGATACGATTAAGCGCTTAGTATTCGATAACCAGTCGATCAATGTTCGCCGTAGCAGTGGCGATACCCCCAATTACATCATTGAATTGGATGATGATACCATCACAACTGATCTTTCAGGGTGGGATACTCTGGCTTCGTATTTAGGTCAATTGCGAGTGTATTATGGTATGAATGCCCGCTTTATTAGTGATCGAATTAGCTTAAATCTGACTCAAGGGACAGTTGCTAATCGCCAAAGCATAACATTGCCCATTATCCGTGAGGATAACTTGATTGATACACTGAGTATGTCTCTTGATTGGCATCGCATTAGTGAAATTTCGATTACAGATGATACCTTAACAACACAAACTCGTAATGGGATTCAAGCAGATGAATCCTTAGCCGAACTTGATACTATTTTTTCAGATGATGGTGCGGTGCGCTTTGAACGTGTTGATGGTAGTTTCCGCACGGTTTATCCTGATGGTACAGATATTTCAACACGCGCCACCTTAGCAAGCAATGCAGATACGCTACCTTATCAAGCAGGTTTCAGAACGCGTAACTACAATAATTTGGGTGAAGACATCCTCCCGACTTGCCGATGTAGCAATGGTGTACAAGCCCATACACCGATAAATCCTGTAAATGGCAATTTTTTCTATTCTGTCACCGATTTCTCGACCCAAGGGCAAACACTCGCGCTGAATTTGATACGCTATTACAACAGTCATGACAGTCGTTATGAACAAGGCATTGT
The DNA here is from genome assembly GCA_049680565.1 of Phototrophicaceae bacterium. Lineage (GTDB taxonomy): Bacteria > Chloroflexota > Anaerolineae > Aggregatilineales > Phototrophicaceae > JAUZRW01. Next base: position 25,629 of record JBAUIA010000170.1, on the reverse strand, counting down.
GGCAGATAGCCGTCTGACACCGCGCTATATTTTGAATGCGCCTGTTGCTTATCCACGTTTTGGGGATGGTTGGCGACATAGTTATCAATATGAGCTTGATATTATGAATGCTCCTTTGGGACGTATCGCATTAATTGAACCAGATGGTACGAGTCATTATTTTTCACCATCAGCGACAAATCCCTCACAATGGACATCCTTAACTTTATTATCCACACGCATTTTTCTTGAAGGTGGCATTTTAGGCGCTTGGCGTGCTGAAACTACCGATGGCTTACGCTACGATTTTGACCGTGTCGGACGTTTAACACGTATCGCCCAAGGAACACAATCCATTATCATTACACCAACTCCGCTATATTATGCTAATTTAACAGGCATGAGTGGGGTATTTGTTGTCGGGGCATATGGACGACGGATTGAACTCTATACCAATGCAGACAATCAGATTACTATCGCTCGTAATAGTGCTTTACGCCCGATTAATTATAGCTATGACAATGGCAAATTAGTTGGCGTTGAATACGAACCCCCAACACAAACCAGCATCGCTCAGTACGATTATTCTGCTGTTGGTTTATTGCAAGGTTATGATGATGTGCGGAGTCCTTATACACGCAATGCTTTGATTACGTATTATCCTGATAACCGTGTTCAAAATTTCACTGAAAATACAAATTCGGATGATGGCATAGAACGACAATTTATTTATATCTATGAAGACTTTAACCCTGATGATGCCGAGCGTGTTACCAATCGTATTTTTGAAGTTAATGGTGAACGGCGTGTGCAAACATGGACATATAATCAACTATGGCAATTAGTTGATGTGCAATTACCACAAACAGGTTGGGATTACCAATTTAGCTATGATCTAGTAACGGGATTATTGCAAAGTGTCCGTGTTCCGACGGATGTCATCTTTGTAATTGCATTTGATGAACGAGGAAATCTCACGCGCTTTGAAGACCCTGAGTTTACAGGCGATAGTGCCTATAATTTCAGCTACGAACAACGTGGCACGCGCAGCTTACTCACGCAGATACGGTATCCTAATAATCGAACCGAGACGTTCATCTGGTCTGCTGGTGATGAGCCGCAATTACTAGCACACGAATCCCTAATTGCAGTAGGTGTTAATCGTACAACACGCACGCGCCGCTTCCAGTATGATGAACTCGGAAGACTCGTGATGCTGATTGAGCCTGACAATACGGCGACTATCTATCAATATGATGCGGTTGGATATGTATCCACTATTTTAGAGGGAATTGCCGTTACATCCGATGATACGCCTGATACGATTACAAATGATCGTATTACCCGTACCACATCACTCAGCTATGATTTATCAGGACAATTACAACGTGTCCTTGATACACGCGGTACAGCGTATAACATTCGCTGGACACAAGCGGGACAAATTAGTTCAATCAGCACATCAATAGGCGAAACGATTCGTTATAGTTATGATGAACGTGGACGCATCATCAATATTAATGATCGCGGACAAGAAAGCATTTATACCTATAATGGCTTAGATTGGGTAACAGATTTCCGCAATGCGATTGGCGCACAACAAACCTTTACCTATGATGAAGCTGGTAATGTACGCACGATTGTGGATGGTTTAGGCGCAACTGCAAGCTATCAGTATGATCTATTAGATAATCTTGTCTCATACCGTAGTGCAGGCGGTACAACAACCCGTTATGAAACAACCCGTGATCCTAGCCGTAATGCGATTGTGCGTACAAGCATTGATGCAACGGGACGGCGTATCGTAAAACGCTATGATTTCCTCAATCGCTTGACCTTATATAGCATTTTCGCTACTGCTGATACCGCAACAGCTTTTCAAGAATTTCGTTTTGAATATGGGTCGGGTGCAGGGCGTAACTTAACAGCCATTGTCGATACGCTAACAGGGCGTAGCCTTGCGCTACGGTATACACTCAATGGTGATGTTGTATCAATCACTTTAGATGAGTCGGAGACACAGTTTGCTTATAATTTACAAGGCTTACTCACGGAAATAACAAATCCATCGGATACAACACTTGCTTATGATTATGACCTGATGGGTAATATCAGTGTAGTAACGCTGCCTGATGAGACTATTTGGCAATATGCGTATGATGGTAATAATAATTTACAGTCTGCAACTAATCCACTCGGTTTAAGCACCATTTATACATTTGATGAACTCAATCGTATTGAAAGTATTATTGATCCGCTCGGACAAATTGAGAGTTTTAGTTACGATGGCAATGGTAATTTAGCCACGATAACTGACCCAAAAGAAATTAGTACGCTTTTTACTTATACACCGATGAATCAAGTTGCAAGTATCACAGATGGTGCAGGTAATATCACCCAATATGACTATGATCTATTAGGGCGCTTAGATACCATCACCCAAACCGATGCCTCCCCTGAAACACGTATTACATACGATAACAATAATAATATTATTGCGATCACGGAACAGCGCCAACGTACTTTATACAGTTATGATGCCCTCGGACGTGTAACCAGTATCACTGATCCTGCTGGACATACAACATCCTATGAATATGATACAGTTGGTGCAATTATAGGAATGCGCGATGCCCTCGGTAATACTGAGCGATATAATCGGGCAATTGGCACAAATTTCTTACAGAGCTACACCAATTCCGCAGGACAAACATACACGCTCAATACTGATCCACTAGGACGTGTGACAGCCCTTCGTCTATCGGCTGATAGTGTCAATATCCCTAATTTTGAACCGATTGATACACAGTTTTTCTATGATGAAGATGGCTATATCACAGGGATACAAGTTGGGACGCTCAATGCCCGTACCAGTGGTATTGCCGATCAATTTTATCAATTTGATTATTCAGCTACAGGACAAGTCATCCAATATCAGGATGCCTTAGAGCGACAATGGTCATTGCGTTATGATGATGCAGGTCGTTTAACGCAGGTGCTTAATCCGCAAAATGTGAGTACCCAATATCAATATGATAATGCTGATCGTGTGACGGCTGTTACTCATTATGTTGGTGAGCCTATCGAATTTACGGAACAATTTACGTATGACAGTAACGGCAACATCAGCGCGTATGAAATCCCTGATACCATTCGGCATGAATATCGTTACAATCAACTCAATTTACTCAGTCAAGCGCAGTTAGCCGTTGGAACAGACCAATCCGCCACGTATTTATTTGCCTATAATGCGTTCCGCCGTTTAACACGCTTAATTGATCCGAGTGGACGTGAAATACAATATCTATACGCTTTGAGCGCCCCTGATGATCTTGCGACACAAATTACAACTGGGCGTGATGGAACGCGCATTAATACCAGTTATGGTTATGATACGCTTGGTAATTTGACCAGTATTGCGATTGCAGGTAACGAAGAAGATGTAAATCTGAGTTATGATTCTTTAGATCGTCGTGTGCGCTATGTTGATAGTCTCGATAATTCATGGGCGTATACCTATGATGCTGCTGATAATATCGCGCAGATTAGTGACCCACTCGGTAGCGTGGTTGCTTATACCTATGATGCCTATAATCGCGTTATCAGCATGACGTATCCATCAGGAACTGTCGTTGCACTCCGCTATGATAGCGCAGGTCATATCGCTTCTGTAATTAGCCCTGCCAATGTTGCTGGTGTAGAAGCGACTCGCTATCAACTGGATGAAGCTGGACAATTACGCGCTATGCAAGTTGGCACAAGTACCATTCAATTTTTCTATGATGCACTCGGCAATATCATACGACGTACCGCCCCTGATGGCACGATTACAACATATACCTATGATGCAAGTGGGCGCTTGCTGACGACTGCTTACAGCAATTCATCAGATGAGCCAATTCAATATGCGTATGATGCACTTGGCAATCAAACCCGTATCGGCGAGATTGACCTCAGCTATGATTTGTTTGGGCGTATTCTACGATCAACTCAAAACCACACGGTAGCTTATGACTACAGTGCTATCGGCAATCTCGAAAGCCGACAAAGTGATCTGCTAGGGACAACCACATATCGCTATGATGACCTCAATCGTGTTCAGGCAATCACCTATGCTGACCAACAAATTAATATCGTCTATGATGCGATTGGACGGATTGATAGTTATACACGCGGTGATTTAACGACTCAATTCACCTATGATGAAAATGATCGTGTGGTGCAAGTGGGGCATTTCCGTATTATAGATGGTCGTCCGAACCGTATTGATGTGTTTACCTATAATTATGATGCCGTTGGCAATCTCATCAAAGTAGAACGCCTTGAAGCTGATGGTCAAACAACAGAAGTGAGTTATAGCTATGATATTGACCAGCGATTGATTAGCGAACGCTGGCTCAGTAATCAAGGTGAAACTTTCTATTCCGTTAATTATCGGTATGATGCGATTGGCAATCGCCTTGAAGAAAACCGTAACGGACGCATCACAACATTTACATACAATGCCCAGAATCAATTAGTGCGCGAGCAACGCAATGTCGTAGATGGTGATTTTTCATTCATTCCGTCGATTGCACTGGGTTTAGCAGGCTTGATCTTTATCCATCGTCGGCGCAAATTGTGGATATTTGTCCCTGTGGTATCGAGTTTGTTTGTGGGGATTGCTTTTGCACAATCGACACCTCAAATTACTGTAGAATACGAATATGATACCAACGGTAATATGACCTTAGTGCGCTATATCGGTCAGGAAACTTATACTCTTGATTATGACTATGATAACGAAAATCGTCTGGTACGTGTTCAAGGACAAGTTATTGCTTTTGAAGATGATAATGATGAAATCAGTGTTGATATTGATACCCAATATATCTATGACGAGCTTAGTCGTTTAGTTAATATTCGTACTTCAGATACCGATTACACATTATATTATGATGGGCATACCTTAATCGGAATGAGTGACGGCGAACAATTAGAACGTTATGTCAGTTTTAACGGTCAGCGCTTAATGACGATCACAGGCGATGAACAAGTTCTTTGGAATTTGAATGATCGTCAAGGGAGTACACGCCGTTATACAGATCGTGATGCGACTTTATTAGAAGACCGTAATTTGCAATTAGAATTTGGCGCATTCGGGACACGGATTTTCCCTTATAACGATAATCAAGTTGCACCTTTTGATGCCCGTGTTACAGCTCCATCTCAATTTTTTGCAGGACAACTTTACGATCCATCAACACGGCTTTATATCATGGGTGTACGGGCATATGATCCCATTATGGGGCGCTTCTTACAACCTGACCCAATACGACATGATCCTGTTGGGACATTGTATACCTATGCGCGCAATCGTCCGCTCACATTTTTTGACCCAACGGGGATGTCTGTCGCACCATTGACGAGCGCACTCCCAAATGAAAGTATCCGATCTGACATCAGACCCGATGATCTAATTAATCAACCCGATGATATGGATATACCGATACCACCATCCGTCAATCAATTACAAAGTGATGAAATATTCCGCGCTTTAGAATTGGTTCGTACCACGCGCTATGGCGTAAATGAACCAATTGTTCAATTATCACCTTTATATAATGATCTCTATCTGGTGGCGTTAAATCCCATACCGCAAGAGGTACAATCACTTTTAGCACAACCACTTGATACAATGATGTCAATTTATAATAGCGAAACAGGCTGGCAACCTGACCTTATACCGCAGACGATGAATAATAATAATCCGTTCACGGTGCTTGATGATCTGATGCTAACCCTTGCTCCTGCCTACATTGATCCATTGACATTCAATGAGACACAATCAATATCCTTAACACTCTTACCACAGGTATCCTTGCCGCAAGGCATATCAGCGCAAATTCAGCTTGAGAATGAATTATTCCATCTGTTACAACCCATCCAACCCTTGATAGGCTTATCATCTAATACCGATGACCTCTTGAATATCGTGCCACCGAATCCAGTTGATAAGGTGACATTACCATCTGTAGCATTACCAACAGCCCTCATTGAACCACCTATTTTGACTGATTTGGATGATCTGCGTCAGCAAACCTATGCTTTCTATAATCGTATTTGGTCAATAGGACTCCCTGATTGTACCGACTGCTTACCAGCCTTAGGGTTTAATCATTAATCTAAACTGACAAACAAAAAACGCCCTGATCTATAAGGGCGTTTTGTATTGATGCTAATATGACAGTTTGATTTTAATCGCCAGAGAGAACTTCGGGTTGATGTGTGAATTGTGCATCTTTGAACTGTGTCTCGTAGAGATCCGTATAGAGACCACCTAATGCGAGTAATTCATCATGTGTGCCTTGCTCAACAATTTCACCACGATCCATCACGAGGATGCGATCTGCTGCTAAAATTGTACTCAAGCGATGGGCAATCACAATACTTGTGCGACCTTCTTGTACACGTCCTAGCGCTTCTTGAATGAGTGCTTCAGATTGGCTATCAAGATTACTAGTCGCTTCATCGAGTACAATAATACGTGGATTTTTGAGAATCACACGCGCAATTGCAATCCGTTGTTTTTCACCACCACTCAAACGATAGCCACGTTCACCAACGACAGTATCATAGCCATCTTCTAAGCCAGCAATAAAATCATGGATATTCGCTGATTTGGCTGCTGCTTCGATTTCTGCTTGCGTCGCATCAGGACGCGCATAAGTCAGATTCGTGCGAATCGTATCATGGAACAAATACGTTTCCTGCGTCACCATACCCATATGCTCACTGAGGGTATCCAAGCTCAAATCACGTAAGTCATGTCCATCAAGCGTAATACGACCTTCATTAGGATCATACATGCGTGGGATAAGATAGGTCATAGTTGTTTTACCCGCACCACTTGGTCCTACGAGGGCGACTAATTGACCTGCTTCGATGGTGAAATTGATATGACGTAGTGCTAACTCACGCGCTTGTGATACGGTTTCATCAGATATCGCTTCTTTTTTATCTTCTTTGGCTTTGCGTAAGGTATCATCCCCTGATAATGCAGCTTGAATATTCGCATTACCACGTCGTCCTATCCGCTCGACATCACTGAGAAGCATGGTTTCATCAAATTCATAGCTGAACATTACATCTTCAAAGGTAATACGTCCTTCGATGGTGTCGAGATGAATCGCATTGTCTTTTTCTTGGATTTCAATCGGTAAATCAACAATTTCAAAGACACGTTCAAAGCTGACCATTGATGTTGCAAAATCAACGGGTGCAGTTGTTAGTGCCGACAAGGGTTGATAGAGTTGTGTGAGATAAAGCCCAAATGCCACAATATCACCCACACTAAATTCGCCACGAATAACTAGAAATCCACCGAACCAATAAACCAGCGCTGTACCCACCACACTAACGAGTCCCACGAGTACAAAAAATTGGCTACCAAGCGTCGCGCGTTCAATACCAGCATCACGCACTTTGACTGCACGACTCTCGAAACGATCTACTTCTGTTCCACGCCGACCAAATAGCTTGACCAGTAACGCCCCACTGATATTGAGCGTTTCATTCATCATGGCATTCATCTGGGCATTGTGTACCATTTGCTCGCGTGCAATATCGCGTAAGCGTGCGCCTAGCTTGATGGCAATCCACATGAAGATTGGGAAGACTGCAATCCCAAGAATCGTCAAACGCCAATCTAAGTACAACATAATTGCCACAGTGATAATCACTGTAATGATGTTGGTGATAATATCAACGATGGTGCTACTGATGGCGTTTTGTGCGCCGACAACATCGCTGTTCATACGACTCATCAATTCACCTGTTTTGGTATTGGTGAAGAATCGTAATGACATCTTTTGCAGATGCTCATAGAGCGATACTCTTAAATCGTAGATGACACCTTCGCCAACACTGGCATTGATGCGCCGTTGCACCACGCGAATTGCACCACTGATGACTGGAATCAGAACTAAACCGAGTGCCAATAAATTTAAACGGCTGATATTGCCATATTGTGCGCCTGATTCTGTCAGCACATTATCGAGGAGTTGACGAAAGATGAGCGGTGTTAATGAGCCTAAAGTCGTTGTTACGAGAATCATGCCCAACATAATGATAATACGACGCGAATAGGGACGGGCATAGCTCAGTACCCGTAAAATGAGACTGCGCGATATATTGGGCTTATTTTTATCTAAATCATTGTGGACGACACGCCACCAATTCATACACACTTTTCCTTTTTTAGACGATTTTTGGTTTTGCTGATCTCCTAATGAACCTAAGAGGGGCTTAATGAAGTCGGAAAACACAAATGTAAGGATAAACGAAAAAAGCACAGCGAGGTACTGTGCTTTCGGTTAGGCTTTGATTAGCGTTTCGATTAGTTGCCAAGGCGCATACTATAAAGCATACCACGCGCTTGTGATAGATCGTTCGCAAATAAAATTTCACGTCCTTGCAATTGCTTACTAAATGTTTTTTGCAAGGTATTGTATGCTGTTCGTATCCACTTATTTGCACCCACAACAACCCGATGCCCTTCATTTGGGCGCATCCCCATGCTGGGGTCTGTTAATAAGCGTTGCGCTGCTTTGAGATAATCGTTAGGGATTTCCGCACCTTCCAGATCAATAATAATATCAACTGTATGGCTCACAGTTGCGAGTAAATTATCTGTTCTCTCTAAGGCTTGATCGAATTCATCCCATGTCCATGTGGTTTCAAATTCGAGCAAGACGCGCGTCTGATTGCTATCATCCCATTTAGCTATAATTGCCATCTGATTCCCTTAATTTTTGAGATTAACGTTTGATCTAGTATACGCATATTATCACGAGAATGTTCCTTTTTCATTGAATAACAAAAGGAATAGGACCTGATACAGCTTGACCATTCACATCAATAGTCACACTGTAATTGCCTGCCTCGAATGGAAAATCTGTATTATCGACAAAGAACCAAATACAGAGTTGTTCCGAATCTGCCAGTGGGGTGAAATCATACACAGGTCCAATGGCTTGCCCAGCACGTTGCCAACGGGCTGCTAAAGTATAAGTGTTGGCTGTGATATTAAACGTCGGGATGATGACATAGATTTCGGTGGTATTCATCCCAAAAATGGATGTAACGCCACTACCGCATCCATCGTCACCTGCGCCTGTTGCTGTTAAGACATTACCAAGTATTAATCCACCTAGATCAGGCGTAGCTTGGATTTGTACAGCCGATGTGGGTGGATTTACGGCAGCATTCGGTGCATTGATTGTCACAGCAGGGGGTGTTGGTGTGAGTGTTTGTCCTGCAACGGGCGTTACACCAGAACTTGACCCATCTTCTACAGTTACAAGCGGTGTTGCTGAAGGTTGTGGTGTTGGTGATGCGCCACCTAATGCCTGTTGACGTTGGGTTGCTAATAGATCGGGTGCAAAACCTGTTGCAACTAAGGTTTCTTCAAAAAAACTGCTTTGTGCTGCTGCCCGTGCTGAACGTGTTCCCATAAAATCGAGGGTGGTTTCTGCACGCGCTGCTTGTACAGTTGCTGTCACCCGTAAATCGGCAACTTGCGTTCCTGCAAAAGCATAATTCGCTTCTGATGTTAACGATACGCCTGTTTCGGCACAAGCTGCTAATATCATGATGAGGATGGGTATAATGAGTAATCGTTTCATAGGCTTGATTTTACACAAAGCTATCTCTTGTATGGAAGTCACAAAACATAGACACTCATAAACCTTGATTACGCAAAAGGTATCATGATGATCTTAACGACAAATGATTTGGCAGCAACCCCAGCACAATTTATCGACGCTGAACAAGGCTTACTATAGTTGTGTATATGGGGTTCGGCGATATACCAAACCCCAGTAATCTCAATTTCCAAAAGTCTATTCTTCGGTGATTTCGACTTCTACAATGCCGTTAAAGCCAAAATTATAGCCACCTTCTGCATGGCTGACGAGCAGGGTATATGTGCCATCTTCAGGGAGTTCAAATCCGTCAATGAGTGCATTTAAGCCACCGCCAAAATCATCATCACCAGCAATCGGATTGCCATCAGGATCGAGCAAGGTCATCAAGGGATCAACAACTGCTCCGCCAAAGTCACTGGCAGCAATCGAAATTTCTTGACCTGCTTTACCATCAAATGTGATTTCTACAACACGACGATACGCCATCTGAACTTCTAAAGTGTCGCCAATTACCATCTCTTCTGTGATAGTTTCTGCGCCGTGAATAATAATTCTATCGTAAAAATCTTTGCCTGCTGCACCAAGATCACCATTTTCACGGAAGTAAATACCGCGTGCAAGATAGACAATATGTAAATTAGGGTTAGCATCCAGTGCTGCTTCGTAGTCTTCCAATTGGGCATCGCTATCCCCTAAATTGCCGTTAGCAAATGCACGGATGTAATAAGCATTACCAAGCGACTCAAGTCCTTCGCCTATATCAATCGCTTCATCGAGGAAACCCAACGCTGACATGACATCACCATTGCCTAATGCACTAAGTGCGCGTGCGATAAAATCATCGACATCACCAGCCGTTGAATCGCCTAAGCCATAATTCGTATTTGAACGCCGTAAGTAAGCGACGGATGAAAACCCATTGATACGAATCACTTGATCGTAATCTAATAGCGCATCAACTAATGCGCCATCACTGAACGCAACATCGCCTCTCAATTGATAATAATCAGCATTCCAAGGCTCTAAGTCAATTGCCATCGTAAAATCATCAGTGGCATCATCGGCAAAACCAAGTTGGCTATTCGCAATACCACGAATAACATAAGCTAAGGATACAGTGTCATCAAATTCAATCACAACATCCATTTTTGCGAGTGCCGAGCGAAAATCACCATTTTGAATATCGCTTAAACCTTCATCCACTAAGGCTTCAACATCAATATCTTCTAGGGGTTCTTCTACGGCTGCATCGGGATCAGGCGTAGGGGTAACTTCACCAATAGCAGCAACGCTTATCGGCGTGAATAACAGAATCCCCATACTGATACCTGCTAGGAATAGAAAAGAAGCGAACCAAGCAAATTTACGCATTGTATATCCTCTTTAAGATTTAGAATAATTTACGATTATTGAGTGAGCATAGCACGCAAAGATTACAATAGGTTTAGCGATTCTGTATAAAATTGATAACAGTCACATTACCATCACAATCTGAACGAGTTGTCACGCTGATTTCGTCTGATAAAGGTACATCTTGTGCTGTCAATAATTGCACAGTGAATAAGGCTTCTTGCGGTGTGCCAACCAATGGCAACTCATAACCACCTGCACCAAATGCTTGTGATGCCCCACTGAAAACCGTTTCATCAATACCATTCCCCGTGACACTGATGCGATAACCGGATATAGGATTGTTGTCAAAATCGCTGACTGTGCCAGCAATACTCCACCAATTGCATCCTAATTCATTGCTATTGGGCGCATATAAAACAGGGCTTGTCACAAACGTAAACGGTGACTCTGTTCCTATAGCTGTTGGTGCGGGTGTATCGGTAATCACAACGAAGATTTGCCCATCTGCATCGGGTGTTGGTTGTGATGGGTCAATATCTTGCACAGCAGCATTATTTGGCAATACAGTAACAATCACAAAGGGCGTTGCAGGTGGTAAAGGATTCAATGCGGATTGTGGATTATCCCAAAGGATTCCAAACCAGATAATCGTCAAAATGGTGCAGACAACCAACAATAGAGTTAGAAAATTATAGCCAATTGACCCCCTCTGTTTTTGCTGGGAGGCAGATTGCTGTTTCACTGATTTCTTTTGGGGCGATACAGCAGGTGCAATCGGTGGATAGCGATCTGCTTGTGGTGTAATCACAGGCGCTTTGACTTCATCATGCAAGGATGACAACATCGCTAAGGCTTCGGAATTGGTATCGGGTAAATCCAAATTATCAATATCGAAATCAAAGGTTTCAATAGGCTCATTATCATCATCTACAGGGAATAATGATGACGGTTTTACCAGTTTATCTTTTTGATCGCGCCGACTAAAACGGCGTACATTATTATTGTTGTCGTGTTTTTCACTCATGGATGATCCATCGGGTATACCATAAAATTAGGGCGAGTTTGTGATGACTCGCCCTAATGGGTTAACAGTGATGAAAAAGTGCTTAGTTAGCGCGTGTTTGTTGGAATGTTAACAAGGCAGCGTTGCCTTCGCATGTGCCGGGGAAGGTCACTTGGATGACTTCCGAAACAGGCGTGCCGAATTGTGATACCAACTGGACAAAATAAGTTTGTGTATTGATCGAATTAGACAATTGAACTTCGTAACCGCCTTGTCCATACAGCGAATTGGTATTGTTCGCAGTTGTCAGGGCTTGTGGTAAACCACCCCCTGTGACACTGATAACCAATTGTGTAGCGGAGGCATTGCCAGCAAGATCAAGCACTTGTCCGCCGATGCCTTGCCATGCACAACCTGACGCATTGAGATTCGATACAAAGGTCGGATCTTCGCGTAATCCAAATAAGAATGGCGATGGCGATGGCGGTGGTGTTCCTAATGTCGGTAAAGGTGTAAAGGTTGCTGTCGGCGTATCGCTCGGTAAGACCGTTGTTGTAATCGTTGGTGTTGGCGATAAGGTTGGTGATGTTGTAAATGTCGGTGATGCTGTCACTGTTGATTGTATTGTGCTGGTTGCTGTATAGGTTGGCGTAAAGGTCGCAGGTAGCGATGTGCGCGTAACCGTTGGCATTGCTGTTTCTGTTGCAGTGGGTAGGCTTAATTGTGTGGGCAATGCTTGGGCGACTGGACTGCCACCGCCACCCAATAACACCACCAATAATGTAATGATGCAAGTGAGCAAAGCAGCCACCACAAAGCCTATACTTGCTATGTTATATGTTCTATTTGTACCTGAGCCAAAATCGAAGTTCATACGCTTCCCCTTCGTTGATGTTTCTAATTAAGTCTAGATAATGTTACCATTGAATATAAATCTCAATGCTTGCGTTTCGATACTGTGTATCTAACCAACTGTTAAAAATATTTTCACTGAGAATCGGTAAACGCTCAAATTCGATTTCGCGCACTTCACGCGCCATTGTTTGTATCACATGATACCCCAAGGCTGTCGATACGTAAGAGATTGACCCAATCTCTAAATCGAAGGCGCGATTCTCTAAGCTAGGATAGTATAATTCATTTCGGGCAAACCAACCAAGATTACCCCCAACATCAGCCGTTGTAACATCTAATGAATATTCTGCGGCTAAGGTAGCAAACCCTTCACCTGCTTCGAGCCGATCAAGGACTTCATTCGCTTCTTGTTCTGTACGAACCAAGATATGGCGAGCGTTGACTTGCTCAATTGCGCCTAAATAAGGTTCAAGCAAGGTGTTGCGTACCCCTAATGTGATGAGAACATCGCGCTGGGCATTGAACCAATCTTCACGGGTGTAATTATTGGCTGCAAGCGAATCAATCCAAGCGGTTTCACTACCAGCAATCTCTTGCTGTGCTGTAATTTCTGCTTCAATATCTGCATCCGTAATGGTGATGCCAACACTGCCTGCATTCTGATTAATCAACTCTTGTTCAATCAGTTCGTTCAGGACTTGTTGTGCTAGTGCTGCGTCACTGGCTGCATTAGAATTAATTGTGCGACGTGCATAGGCTGTATCAAAGGCTGCTTGTGTAATCTCAACTGCATTAACCCGCGCAACCAAGCCTTGATTTGCAGGATCGTTATTGCTTGTTACAGGTGTACCTGATGTGTTTGATGAGTCTGATGGTGCTGAACACGCTGCAATCATCAGTGCGACAAAGCAGATAGCAGCAAAACGTAGTTTAGACAAAGATAAAGCTCCCTCTGGAAAGTATTGCATTTAATTAACATTGCCTATTATGCTATCGAGCAGCAGTTGTGGCAAATAGGAATATCGTTACTTTTATGGAGCAGCGATGTAGATAATGTGTTATTCCCTGATGTAGTTTACTTGAATATCGCCTAAAAAATACCCAATAATTGATGCAAAAAATGACGGGAACATGGTATGCTATGAGCATAATGACCAGTGATAAAGGGTTTGAAATGAGTAATCAAGGTATTCGTGCTTTCCAAGATGATGTCCAGCGAAAGATTCGTAATCTACTCGCAGAATTTGGTGAAGGTAAACTCAGTAACGAGCAATTCAATATATTATATGAACGCTATAACAACCAGCTTGAAATGGCATTACAAGTTTTAGATGGCGAAGAACCCCAGCGAACAGAAGGCGATATATCAACCATTGCCATCAAACATGCCACAACAGGTAAAGCACTCGGGTTAGCGATTTATCATCATCGGAGTGGTACATTTGTCGAAACACTCGGCAATTTTGAATTACTGCCTGATGATATTTCACCCACACTCAACGAATTTTCTAAAAAGATAGAAGATCGCAGTTTCATTGACCCTGTAACTCGTAAATTATCAAATGGGCTTTGGGTGGTTTTCATGGCACGCCATTTTACAACTGCTATTGTTGTATTTAAAAATGAGCCTGCGCCTGCTCAAATCCGCGAATTAGAACGTTTGCTGCACGATTTTGAAGAAGCCAATCGAAACTTACTCGATAAAATGACAGTTGATAGCGACAAATTGGCTAAACCATTCATTGGATTTGTGCGGAAAAAGCTCAATAAATAAGCTGCTATCTTTTTAGTTTACTGACCTTACGCAAAATGTTCAAATTGAGTCATCACAGCCAAGATTCGAGCATATGGAAGAGTGCTGTGTTCATATTTCTGAGTTCTGAGAAAAAAATGTCTTTACTCAGCACTCAGTACAAGAAATTCTGTTTAAGGTTTCCTTACCTTAATTACTCTGATTTAAAACGAAGTGCGTAACTTCAGTTACTTTAATCTAATTCATAGATGATATATCGTCTTGGCGATCATCTTGCTGTTTCGTCCATGATAGGTCGCCAACCGCATCGCGCTTTTCTGCTTCTTTTTCGATGCCATTGCGCTCGGCTTGCTTTAAGAACCGATCTACGTAATAAGTCATTTGGTAAATCGCATCGGCGGCTTTATCGCGTCGCCGTTCGTGTAATTGCTTATCTGTCGCTGCACCATGAAATACTTGCCGACATTCACGGTATAGATCAAGCATATGTGCGCCGATAGCGGTATCACGCACGTCTTCATAATATTTAACAAGCTGATACCATGAAAATACAAAATCCCAGAAATCTTCATCTTCTAAATAGGCATGATGCTTCTGCTTAAAATTCACTTTCCTAAACTGAGCCACAATCGCATCTTCAATTTTGCGCCGACGTTTTCCTACAATAAAATCATCAGACATCACACAATCCTAAGCTAACAATACAATCACATGCCATAATAATGGATGAAGTTTGGAAATAGCTTAGAGCGTAGGGAAAACGGCATGATTGCGATGCGACATTGTGCTACAATCGGGACAATTATCTAAATTGCCACTATTCAGAATGCCATGACTTTGACTTTATTCTCTATTCGATCTGTTTTAATCAGCTTACTGTTATTGATGTCTATGTCAGTCAGTGTTGCACAAGATGCGACACCTGAACCCACACCACAGCTTTTGATACGCCCTGTTATTGTTGCTGCTGCGGATAACACAGGACTCACCCTTGAGCGCTTGTTTCCGTCACTGGTACAAGGGCAAGTGGGTTTGTTGCGACTCACAGGTGATAATATCCAAGAAGGGCGTGTCCTCTTTCGTAATCGAGACTACCCATTTTTTGATTCAGGGGATGATGGCTGGTATGCTTTTGTCATTGCGGATATGGACGCACAACCTCGGGCTTATCCCTTATCAATTGTTGTTAAAACAAACGATGATGTCACCGTGAATTTTGCCGATAGCATCACCATTGAATCCAGTGGTTATATTCGTCAATTATTCGATGTACCGCCGACACTCGGTTATTTAATTGATCCAACGGTTGAGCGTAATGAATATGCGCGTCTTGATACCTTGGTCAATACCCCGATCTTAGACCCCTCTTGGACAGATTCCGTTTGGTCATTGCCGATTGATACAGGCTATAGCGCTCGCTTTGGGCAATATCGCATCCTTAACCAAGCTGTACAAACACGCCATACAGGGTGGGATCAAAGTGCGCCGACAGGGACACCTGTTAGTGCGATGACAGGTGGGGTGGTTGCATTTGCGAGTGAACTCGATATTCGCGGTAATTATGTACTCATCGATCACGGTTGGGGTGTTTTTAGTGGCTATGCCCATTTATCAGAAATGACTGTTCAAGCAGGTGATCGTGTTACGCAAGGTCAACTCATCGGGCTGAGTGGCAACACAGGGCGCAGTAATGGTCCTCATTTACATTGGGAAATTGTAGTCAATGGCGAATGGGTCGATGGTGTGCTGTTTTTAGAAACATGGTTGCCCAATTAATCCTCTATTTGGGCTTCAATGGCTGCGATCATATCATGGGTGGCTTCTATTAGTAAATCAGACCATCCAAAACTCGTTTGCCAGAACGCACTATCACCATAAGCTAAATCTTGTGCGACAAGTTGATTATAGTATGTAATGGCTTGAGCATCATCAGTATTGAGATAATAGGCTAAAGCTGATCCTGCTAAGGCATTCTGATAAACCAAACCCGTTTTGCTATAATGATTGATTAATGCTCGCTTGAAATAGCCAATGGCATGTTCATACATTTCAAGTTCAATTTCGAGTTCCCCTAAACTGATCAGATACTCAGGCATCGTATTCGCTAACCTTACTGCTTGTTCAAAATCATCCAGCGCTTTATCGTATTTATTGTCGGCGAGATAGACTTTTCCGCGCTTATGATAAGCTGCTGCATGATCGGGCTTATGGCGGATAATCAGACTGAGATCACGGCGTGCATTGCGTAATTCATTGTTGTCCAGATAAGCAATCGCCCGCGCATAGAGCGTGACGGTATCTTCGCCCTCAATTTTTAAGGCATGCGTAAAATCACTGATGGCAGCCCCCAATTGACCTAATTGATAATGAACTGCGCCCCGATTGTAGTATGTCGCTGCATGGCGCTTATCCAAGTCGAGTGCTGTACTATAATCATCCAGTGCTAAGTGCCAGTCTTTTAGTTGGGCATAAGCGCTGCCTCGCGCAGCATAGACTTCTGGTGCTGGATAATTGTTATCAATAGCGGATGATGCCTCTGTGATTGTTTGCTCGAAATTGCCTGATGAATAATATAAGGTCGCACGATTAAAATGATATTTACCTGCTTCGGCGCTATGTTCAATTGCACGGTTGTAATCATCCAGTGCTGCTGGAATATCTCCTAATTGTGTCCAGATTACTGCGCGTCGTTCATAGGGTAAAGCCGTTGTGGGTGCAGTGATTGTGATATATTCTGAATAATCTTGAAGCGCAGCATCCCATTGCTGTGTATGGAAGAAGGCATTGGCGCGTGTTAACAAGGCATCTTCATTTTGATGCTCTACAGCCAATACCGCCGTCAAATCCTCAATAGATAGGTCATAATCTTTCCGCATGAAGTACGCCAAGCCGCGCGTAAAATATAAGGTGATATTATCACGCTCGCTTGCAATCGCTTCGGTTAAGGAGCGAATCGCTGCGCCATAATCGCCTGTTTCCATTGCTAGACGGGCTTGTGATTTGTAATCATCGGGGAATGCCATGCGTGTATCTCCTAATTGTAGATGTTAGTATGTAATCGGTGGAAAATTTTTAAAATTACATCCATAACTACTGTCTTGGACGCGCCATTGCGCTTCCCTACCAATTCTGTCTGGTGTAGGGACATCCAACGGGATGTCGGGCGAAAATTACACGATCTATTTCCAATTATTGATCGAAACTCACTTGTAGGAACATCAAGCACATTGGATGTTCCTACTGACTATCTTAACCGATTTCTTTTTTGAATATGGCGCGCTTAAAATTTAGAGCTTTGCAATGATTTTATCAGCTTCCGCGATGAGTGGTTCAGGCCATAATAATTCTGCACCAACCCATTTTGCATCACGGTAACGTCCATCAAGTTTGATGAGACCTTTCCATGCTTCGAGCGCCCGTTCATCATTATTATCAAGGGCGTGCATGGTTACTGCCATGCCACCGAGTAACAGGCGTTCAGTGGGTAAGAATTGGATTGCTGCTTCATAGTCCGCGCGTGCTGCTTCATATTCTTCGAGGCAAAATTCAACAACCGCACGATTATTCATAGCGCGGACATTCTCTTCATCGAGTTCAAGCGCCTTGGTAAAATCTTCCTTCGACCCTTGCCAATCATCAAGATAAAAGCGTGCTGCACCCCGACTCGTATAAATATCAGAGTCCTCGCCCATAATTGCCAATGCTTGGTTATAATCAGCCAGTGATGCCTCATAATCTTCTTTATCGCTATGGATAATACCGCGTCCATAGTACGCTTCACCGATTGTATCATCGAGTTCCAGCGCTTTATTGAAATCTTCCAGCGCTTTATCAATCTGATTATGGCTGCTGTAGTATTCACCACGTTCAGAATAGGCTTGACCATAATTTGGATCAAGTTTAATAGCGCGTTTCCAATCACTGAGGGCATTCTTTTCATCGCCCTTCATCCAGAAAGCACGCCCACGCCCCACAAGATAACGTGCATTACGTTTTTCGAGTTGAACCGCTTTGCTCATATCGGCGAAAGCATCTGTGGTTTCATCAGTTTCAATCAGTGCTAATCCACGCCAATAAAAATATTCTGCTTGACGATCTGCCTCAATCGCTTCTGACATTAAGTCGATAACGGCTTCATATTCAGCATCGTCATAAAGCGTTTTTGCTTGTTCTAATAGGTTTGTCATTTTATATTCCTTTTTTGATTTTAAATTGTGATATTATTTTGCAAAGTAAACTCCTTAGATAAAAGGGGAAACTTTGCACTATAATGTGTTAAATGGTAATTTGTAAGCATGGTATCATACTCTATATATGTACTGATGAGTCATAGTCATAAAGGAAATTAATTGTGGGTGTATCCGCTTATTGGCTCGATGATAACCTTAAAGACATTGTACAATATGACTTTGAAGGTCCTTGGACATGGGAAGATCTATATCCCGTATTGGATAAAGCGCTTGAAATGGAAAAAGAGCAACCGCATCGGGTGGATGTGATTTTGAACTTTACCAATAGTAATGTTATTCCATCTAATGCCTTAGTGCATGTTAAAAATATCATAGATAAACAACCTGACAATATCGGCTTATCTATTTTTGTGACCTCGAATCGCTTTTTTATGGTTATGTACAATATGGCGACGAAAATACATCCAAAATTCCAACAATATTTCATTATTGTTAATAGCTTTGAAGCAGCACATGATCTCATAAAGACAGATCGTGAAACATCGAAAAAGATAGGATAATACTATGATTGCTGGCGAAAAAGTACGCTTACGCGCAATCGAACGTGATGATTTACCACTTTTACATGCCTTTAACAATGATTTAAGTGTTGAACTCGCAGGCGGTGGCGATGCCCCCATGCCACAATCCTTAGCGCGTCTTGAAGCCGAGTTTGACCAGCAAGCATCAGGCGGTGGGCGTGATGGTAAGAGTTTTGCCATTGAAGCACATGAAACCTTTATCGGCATTTGTGCGCTATTCAATGAGAATAATCTTGCCCGTACAGTAGAAGTTGGGATTGGGATTGGTAATAAACTCTATTGGGGCAAAGGTTTCGGGCGCGAGGCACTCTCTCTATTGGTTAATTACGCGTTTCGCTATCACAATTACCATAAAGTTTGGTTGCAGGTACATAGCGATAACCAACGTGCCATCAAAGCCTATACGCATGTTGGTTTTGTAGAAGAAGGTCGGCTACGGCAGCATGTTTATAGTAACGGACGCTATGTCGATTTGGTCTATATGGGTATTTTGCGCTCCGAATGGCAAACCGACTAACGATCCGACTCATCGCCTAAACGCCCGTTATAAACCAGACGATCACTCGCTGCAAAATCATGGAAAACCTGAATAGCTGCATCGTTTAAAATGTCTTCTGTGACAGCAATGCCACGTTTTTCAAGTTCAGCTTTCCAATTTGGATGAATAGGTCCTTCGTCGAAACCTGTAATTTCTTCTAGTTCATTACCACTGCCAGCAATCACCAATGAGCGAATCCCTGACCAAGGAATCGCACCATAGCACATGGCACAAGGTCGCCAATTGACCACGAGTTGGTAGGCAGGTAAGCCAGCACCGCCCAAATCAAATGTCCGAAGCATATGTTGTGCGATACTGATTGTTACAACCTCTGCATGGGCAGATGACATATGCGTCGGTACAACACGATTGACACCAATGACCAGTAATTTACCTGTATCACGTTCGTAGATACCTGCTGCAAAAGGTCCACCTGTATTATGCTCAAAATTAAGTCGTGAAAACTCAATGACAGGCTTCATGCGGTCTTCAAGTGTTTTATAAATTTGCCCGTTCATCGTTTCGAGCCGTTGTGTTGCCCAATCAGGCAAACTCACTGAAAATTGCATGATCGTTTCCTCCATACCCTATTGAATGCCCCATGATTGTGAACGATATAGCACTAGATTGCAACTACTTGCTAGGGCTGCGATATTTCTTTGCTCATTATGTACTCTAATAGCTGTAATAGATTCTTCATACTTTTCGCCTATGATATTATTTAAGTGTTTATACTATCGTTGATACAAGCCAATATTTTGTAGGAGGTTCATTAGAGGCATGGACAGACTATTGAAACAGATATTCGCTTGTGATAATATACACAATGTGCAAATGGGACATAGCGACGAGAGGTAGTCGACCAATTATAGATCACATTATAAACTGTAATTGCAATTCAACATTATTTCCTCTCCTTAATCTCTATTTTATGCACAATTAGATAGCACAACTGCGAGTGGTCAACATCTACTGTTGAGCGCTTTGTATTGTATTAGTCTAGTGGCAACCCCATCATCGGCGGGGAACTTTCGGAGCCGATATAGTTTTACCCTTTAAGGAGCCATATGGTTACTGAACAAGATACCCTATCATTTGAGGAATTGCTCGATTCCTATATGTATGAGTCCCCGACGCGTGGACAAATTTTAGAAGGCATCATCCTAGAAACAAAACACGATCAAATTATCTTGGATGTTGGTCTCAAACGCGATGCAATCGTTACACGTAAAGATCTCGAACGCCTGACCGAAGAAGTCATTGCAAAATTGCAACCAGGTAAAGAAGTTCTGACTTACGTTTTACAACCTTATAGTGGTGATGGCGAACTCATCGTTTCAATCAATAAAGCGCTCGAACTCGAAGATTGGAGCATCGCTAATAAATTGATGGAATCTGATGAAGTCACAGAAGCGCGTGTTATTGATAGCAACAAAGGTGGTTTATTGGTACGCTTTGGTCGCTTAACCGGTTTCGTGCCAAATTCCCACATTGAAAG
This sequence comes from Phototrophicaceae bacterium, assembly GCA_049680565.1. Classification (GTDB taxonomy): domain Bacteria; phylum Chloroflexota; class Anaerolineae; order Aggregatilineales; family Phototrophicaceae; genus JAUZRW01. Next base: position 4,193 of record JBAUIA010000170.1, on the reverse strand, counting down.
CGTTCCTCCTGCAACTGCAAGTGGACGTATGCGCGAAATTAAAGACGATCTTATCGGCACAAGTTTGCAACTCAAGGTTATTCAAGTTGAAACCAAACGCAATCGTCTGATCTTATCAGAACGTGCTGCACGCCGTGCTGCTCGTAGCGAACGTTTGTCAGAAATCGAAGTCGGACAAGTCCTGATGGGGCGTGTTGTCAACTTAACGGATTTCGGTGCGTTCGTTGATATTGGTGGCGTTGACGGTATGATCCATATTTCCAATATCGATCATCGTCATGTGAATCACCCATCGGATGTTTTGACTGTTGGTAATGAAGTCGAAGTCCGTGTTGATAGTATTGATATTGAACGCGAACGTATTGCGCTCAACCGTAAAGCTATTTTGCCAGATCCTTGGAAATCATTCACCAGTACCTACGAAGCAGGTCAATTGATGGAAGGTGTTGTCACCAACGTCGTTGATTTCGGTGTCTTTGTTGCTGCCCCCGGTGGCGCACAAGGTCTCGTGCATACCAGCCGTATGGAAACACTCGGCGCATCAACCCCACGCGATATGTTCCGTGAAGGTGATGATGTTCTCGTGCGTATCGTCGGCGTAGATACAGAACAACAACACATCGAACTCAGTATTGATGATGTCACTGTTGAAGAACAACAAGCATGGATGTTCCGTAAACGTGAAGAAGCCCAAACGGCTGCCCCTGAAGAACCAGCAGGTTACGATAACTAATCTGTAATCAGGTTTAATTTTTAAAAGCAGTGATACTACTTGATAGTGTCACTGCTTTTTTGTTAGGTGTTTAGCACCCGACAGCACAAGGAATCACGCGCCAAATGAGATAAAGATCAAGCACTGCAAAACTCGCAAAGATTGCCACCACTCCCCATTTCGTGATCGTGTTTTGATTGAATAATAACTCTCGCCAACTATCGACCCCTACAATCATACCAATTGCAAATGGAATAATTGCTACAAATAGATAGCGTCCCTGAAATTGCACAAATGTGATGTTGTAGTAAACAAATTGTGCCATTGCTAGCAGCATTACCAAGCCGAGTGTAATCCAGATTGTTGATCTTATTGGCGCGGTATTCTCGCCTTCGTATTGATAGAATCGTACAAAGTAAAGCACTAAGCCACTCATCGCTAGAATAACTAAGATGACAATTAAGCCAAAGACAATCGGCAAAGCATCTGCTAAACGGGCTTCCATCCAGCCGAATTGTCCCCAAAAGCTATTGAATGTTGTGACGAATGCTTCGCGCCAATAGGTGTCTTGTCCAAATTCTGCAATGAAGTCAAGCCGACGTGGTTGTCCAATAACAACTTCATCATGTGCTTTTAATCCTAAAAAATCAGGGAAGCTATAGGTAATGATATTACGCCCCCAATACAAAATTGCAAAAATCGAAGCAGGAATACCAAAGAGAACATATTCACGCAACAGATCGGAAATATGATCTTGCTTGTTTTGCCACCAACGCATACCAATGACGATGAGTACAACCCCTGCCATGAAATAACTTGTGGTTTTCGTAATGAACGCAATCCCAATGAAGATGCCAAGCCAATAAACAGGTATAGATTTGTTTTGTAGATAACGTACACTCAATAAGATAAGCACTGCAATGACGACTCCAGCTAGTGCATCATTATTGATACTTGCTAGCATATGCACATTTTGTGGCAAAAAAGCCACCAATGCCATTACGGCTAAGGCACGATGGGGCTGCTCTGGAAAAATCGTGAGGCAAATTGTATAACTGAGCACTACCGTTATCATGGATAACAGCACGGATACCATCCGCAATGCAAATAGATTACCATCAGTTAGAACAAAAATTGGGCTAGCAAGCCAATAATACAGGGGTGGTTGGTGATCTTCATATTGGATGGATGCGAGATCATCTAACAAATTAGGTGCGAAATCATTGGCTTTTAGAGTTTCTAGATACTCGTTGTCCCAATCACCCATTTCAATGATAGGGAGCAATTCGCCTGTTGCGACCTGTGCGATATAATTATAATGAGCAGGTTCATCAGGAGCTTGCCAATCAGGGACACGCCATGCAAATAAGATGCCGAGTAATAAGAAGGCACTTAGGATACTGATGTAGGCAACACGCTGGCTCACTGATTGTGGCATTGTAAAAATCCTATCACGATTGAGTAGGAATCTATTTTGCCTTTTTGATGGCTGTCTCACAAGATAGAAGGTTGAACCGCAGGATAGTATGAGTGAATTTAGCAAAATAATGACCGTAAAAATACAAGCATTCGATGATAAATCAAGTTACTTCCGTGATGCTGTAGATGTCTATTGTAGCGTTTGGCAACGTAACTATGATGATAGTGCCGTATTTTTCAAACGATATACACAAATTGCAGATTTTATAGGCTATGTGGCGATTGTTGATAATAAAGTGGTTGGGATTGCATTCGGCACAGTATCGCAAAATGGGCAATGGTGGCACGATAAAGTTGCCGAGCAAGTAGGTAAAAAGCATCCTGCTTTGCAGAATACTTGGGTCTTAACGGAGCTAGCAGTTTTAAATCGCTATCGTAAACATCATATTGGTAGCACCTTGCATGATCGTGTTTTGGCAGAGCAACCCTATCCTCATGCTATATTATCTACACAAGTTGATAATCTGAATGCACGGCGCTTTTATGAAAAACGCCAATGGCAGTATTTGCATCACGGCTTTGCCTTCCAATCAGGTCGTCAACCGTATTGTATTATGCACAAAGTAACAGCAGATGACGATTAAATTTTTACCTTTACATGCTACATCACCGTATCTGATGGATGCTGTTCATATCTATAACGAATACATCAGTGCAGAATTAGCGTACCAAGAGCATTTTTTTCGCACTCATATGCGTCGTCCCGGTTATGCGGGCTTAGTTGCACAGATGGATGAGGTGATTGTTGGTGTTGCTTTTGGATCAGATTCGCTCAATGGGCAATGGTGGCATGACCGTGTTGCTACTCATGTTGGTGATGAGCATCCTGCCTTACAAAATGCGTGGGTCTTAACACAACTCAATATTCTAGCAGAATATCGTAATCGTAAGATTGGCGCACAATTACATGATGCCATTATTGCAAAACAAAGCCAAGCAAACTTACTGTTGTCAACACAGGTTGCCAACCATGCTGCTCAACGTTTTTATAAACGGCATGGTTGGTCGGTTTTACATGATGGCTTTATTTTTAGCTCAGGTGATGAGCCATATAAAATCCTGAATAAGACGATCACAAAGTGCTAATTATGGATTGGTACTAGACGGAATGTTCATAAAATGCTCGGCAAAATCTTCAAGTGCAATTTTTACAGTAGTGGGTAGCGTATCAACTTCTACTAACTTACTAATGCGATATTTATCATCAAAATGCAGCGCATAGAGTGTCGTTAGATTATGCTCAATGGTACTATGCAACAATGATGGAAATTCTGTGCTGAGATGAAAGTCTATTGATGATAAAATCAAGCTCATTGACCAAGGTCGTCCATCAAGATTAAGGCTGATGGCTGCTTGTGCTGTATCATCCATGTTAGCCTTAGCCAGTGCCGCATCGACGTTTTGTAACTTGTCTTGTGCGATCTTTAGCCAAGTTGATAAATTGGGATAGCGGGTTGCTTGTGGTGTAATAGCTTCGCCACGCAATGTCATACTGAGTGCTTTGAAAAATGTGCGAACGTAATTCATAGGTTTCCTATTCTATCCATTGTTATCTTATCATTAGTTTTACCAGATAATCGTTAACCGATGTTAAGAACCTTCACAAACTATGATAATTATGTCATCACTTATCACCTACGATTGAGAGGCTATATCTATGTTCCATTAATGAGTAATGATATACTCGCATCCGATTCAAGAAAGCTATATAAGGATAGTTAATGCCAGAAACATCATTCATTCGTCGTCTGTTATTCATTACACTTGCCATAGGTCTAGTTATTCGCTTATGGTTTGTATTGAGTGGTGGATTATCAGAACTTTTTCGTACAGGTGGTGATGATCTTTGGTATATTCAATATGGGATTGGTTTTTTCATGCCAGAACCTAGAGGCGTTGTTCTAGGGGGAAATTATGCTATTTATAGCCTGAATGTTGCGCCACTCTATCTTGTGTTTGTAGGCTTCATTGAACAATTTTGGCAGTATCCATATATGATTGG
>JBAUIA010000169.1:0-10445 GCA_049680565.1 Phototrophicaceae bacterium | reverse complement strand
TTCTTTTTCTTGTTGGGATTTTCGAGCAGTTCGTAATCTACACCATAGTCAAGGATGACCCGTTGGTATAATTCTTCGCGTTGCGCATCAGAAGCCCATGCGCCACTGGTTGAGTAGTCCCAATCCCGTGAACGGATGAGGTCGCGTTCCAGTTTAGCAACACAGGATTCACACAAGCCCTGATGATTCAGTTCAGACGGAATCTCACACCCGATACAAAATACATTTGCCATCATTTATCTGCTCTCTGTAATCATGTCTCTCATATCATATGGCATAATTATGCACATCAACCATCTAAACTACTTGAGCTAGTTATAACACTTGCTCAGTAGTATTAAAATGAACCAACTAGCTGACGAATATTCAACATGTGTGCCCGAGAATAATATATATTACAATAATCATTGTAGGAGACTCGATAAACCCTTTTTAGTTATCCCATGAGAGATCAAAGCTAATGAAGAACAGACGATTTTATCCAGATAACATAGATATAGATATTCCAGACTTAGCTCAAGCATTGCCTATACTAAAATATGGCGACTATCAAGTGGGTGCACCTAAATTTTGCATTGGCGATCTCGTCGTTTGTGAAGATGCGTTGTGGTGGGGTGATGAATGTGAACATGACATGACATTAGATCCAAGTTATGTATTTTATGACGAATTAGATGACCTTGATGGATCAGCTTACCTACCTGTTCTATCTGTGTTCACGGTCGATGAAATCCTCGTTGAGCGTTCATTTGCTCAAGAAGTTACCGAGTTAGAAGCACTTGGTAACTTCGATTTTGAGGATGATGAATTGTTCTTTTATCGTCTCAGGTATTCATTCGAGGATTCAATCGCGTTATATCCAGATGCTGTTACCGAGCTTGCTGAACATCTAGGTGTGAGTGTTGAGTATCTGAAGGTCAATTTGAGTTCAGCACCGCAAGCCGAAAGAAAAGCGATTTACTACAACGGTGAGGGACATCTCTTAAGACTTATTCAGCAACAGAATTTCAGAACCGTGTTTAAAGGCACGCAATTCAATACCGTATTTTTAGAAGGACACTATTCTGACTCTTGGTCTGTCTTAATTCACACACTACCCCAATATCCCTTAAATACATTAAATCTCACTATCATGTTTGATCACAGATATTTCGTTCGTGATGAGCAAGATCAACAGCACAAATTAGGTCCTGAAGTAGCGATCCATCTCGCACCACCAGGGTTCGCACAGCGAGCTGACCAGAATATCTTTGGATTAGAGATCTTACCCTGGAAAGACCCTGCTACTCTACCTAAAATCTTCATGCATCGTGGTGGGTTTTTCACTGTCGAGATCAATCTCAATGACCGTATTGTGACGCTGATACAAGCTGCACATCTTGAGATTGACTATCTGACAAACACGTTTCATGTATCGGACTTCACCGAAAGGGAGGATTTTGCCTCCTATTTTCAAGTGGAACAACCCGTCCAAGCTGAGGGTCTGATACGTCCTAAACCCTTATTTGTTGTGTCCTGTCCGTCATCTTCGCCAGAGATCAAGGCTTTTGAAGACTGGTTCAAGCAACACGATAGCGGATGGTTGCAAAATTATGTTGCGCTCACCTCAGAGACAGCGACAATATGGCTTGTTAAAATTGTCGATTATGACCTCATACAATCCTTTACATCCTTTATCTCGACCTTATCCGATTTCGAGGTCCAGAATATCCCAGGTTTGCTCCAAGCCGCCTCATACTTCATTGGGCTTGGTAATCGAAGCCATTTAGAAACCGCCTTAGATGAGCACCTATCGACTTACCCAACACGATATATTTCCCTGCTTGATCTACATCAAGACGCACAGGCGGTATCGATCCTCATTTTCCCAATATTCCTTGATCTTGTCATCGAGGATCGTGATCATACAACGGACTTTAACCCCTTTCTGGCACTGTCGAAAACACATCAGTTTCCATTTTCAGTCGTACAAACAGCGCCATTATAGGAAATTTGAAGATGACAGAACTGGAAATATTTCTAAGCAGCGTTCAGATATTGTAAAATTGTAGACGATCTGTGACCTGTCACAAGGTTGGAAATACTTTCACGACTTATACTCAACCGAACCTGCCTCTAACATTTAGATTAGGATTAAGACTATGTCAGATAACATGCCTATTTGGCAACAAGCCATGCAAGATCACACACATCCTCTACATTCGCTCATAGTGTTAATCTTTTCTGACACATTTGAAGCAGAAGCAGTCGCTCAGATGTATAGCGATCAGCAAGATATAGCACTACCCTATCTCAAGCAGGTGATGCTAGCAGAAACCTTGTATGAAGAGACATCTCTAGCAACAGGACATGCCCCTGCCAATGCGGCACACCTCGCATTCATCTGGCACGCCATCGATATACTACCTGACTTACTCCAAATGCTTGTTCTTAGAGACGGCATTACGCCTGCTTCTCGAATAGCATTTTTACTCCTTGCAGAAATGCCAGCAGAGGCTATTGAACCAATCATTCATTTTGGTGAGCAATGCACAGGTGATGATGAACTGATGATTGCTGCCCTCCTTAGTACCAAGCTCGGACAAGGTAAGCAAGAATGTTTCGTCTTTATCCGTTCTGCTTTTGAAGCGACGACTGATCATGGTCGCCGTGTTTTGTATGCTCAAGCTCTCATCGATAACAATCTAAAGTGGGCAAGTTCGTATTTACGACGTATTGGACGTAAAAAACAATATCAACCTTATCAAGACCTGTTCAAAGAGCTTATTGCAGACTTTAAAGCGAATCGAAGATGATGAATGGATAAGAAGAAGAAAAAACAGGGACATTATTGCCGTCATTGTCATAGCTTTCGTGCCACTCTAGTTTTTTTCCCGTTTTGGCACGCTTGAATATTATTACTCTAATTAAAATAGATAATTCGATTGGGTGGTTGATTTATACTGATGTGAAGGTGATCGATTATTTCTGATAAATCAATTGTTTCATCTGTTTTTTCAAAGATTAGTGTTATTATGTATCTGAGGATTTGTAGGATAAAACCATGCTAACTCCATCAAATATTAAAAAACTAGTATATTCTAAATTGAGTATATTAATAAAATTTATGTGCAGTTATTATGAGCTTTTGTACCACTATTTCTTGTATTTGTAAGACATCTTGCTATACTTGATATAAACAATAGAAACTGAATAATCTCTTATGTTATAATATTTCCTTGAGAATGAATAAGATCATTTTATGGTATATATTCTAGTAATCTAGTTTTATTCTAAAGCATAGTAGGATAATACAATTTATTGCCTTCACATAATATAATAGAGAGAAACTACCCTATGAGCCATAACGAACAAGATTCAGCAGATAATTGGTTAGTCCAACTTAGATTGGCAGCAGGCTTTAAAACTCAACAAGATTTTCGTGAGGCATTAAGTCTCAAGGGAATGACAAAACACACAGCAACAATTTCTTTATGGGAGCGTGAACCGGGCGGTGGTATTCCTGTTAGTATTACAGGATCACCAGAACAACTAAAGATCTTAGCAGATGTGCTGAATGTTGATACTCTTGACATTCTGGTGATAGTTGGTCATTTAACACAAGAACAGCGAAATAAAATGCAAGTCAGTGATAATGACCGACTTGCATTGCAAACTCTAAATAATTTAGAGCTAGATGCAGATATAGTCAGTACATTAGAAGTACTAGATACATTGCCACCGATTTTGCAGGAATTCACAAAAAATATCTTTATAGAAGCTGTTAAGAGACTAAAAATATTCAAGGATACTTCAGATGAGATTTTCATACCGCAAGTCTTAGATTTACTAGACCAATATGTTAGAGGAGATGATAGTTTAAAGATCTTAATAGAAAAACTAGCACAAAGTGATTAATTACCTAAAAATTCGTTGATCGCATGAAATAAAATTTATCTGTCTTACTGTCCAATATCTTATGAATTAGATCCACTAAACTTTTTGGTGATACTGGTTTTTCTATGCAAGCAGTTAAGCCATTTATTCTAGCCCATTCCACTTCACCGGGTTGAATACCTGCTGAAATAAATACAATTGGCGTATTTGGTTTCTTAGCGTGAACTTCCTCGAAAACTATCATCCCTTCAAAAGGTGTGATGTGGAGATCTAAGAATAGGATATCAATATCATTCTTTAAAATTGTAGCAACAGCATTTTTTGTTGTAGTAATAAGGGTAATCTTTGAATCGTTGAATTCATCTCCGACAATCGAATCAAAAATACCAAGTGCAGTCAGATCATCATCATAATAGTAAAAATTATACATATAAAATCACCTCTAAATTATCTCTAATTAAATGATCCAATAATTTCCTCCTAATACCATACATATTTTTAAGTTAAAACGAGATTAACATACATTTAATATATATTAATGATATAATAAATCTAATATAGTAATATATATTAAATAGTTTCTGGAGATTAAAATATGCTTACACGTAGAAATAGTTTTCCAATGAAAGGAAAATGTATTTTTTTGGTTGAGGACGATTTAATGAATATTGAACTTCTCCGTATTTATATAGAAGATGCACAAGCAAATCTTGAAGTAAATCATAGTGGTAAGCATGTCATTTCTGATCTTCAGCAGTGCATCAATAAGTACGGCAAGATTGATCTCATTATTCTAGATCTGATGTTACCTACAAACAGTGGCTTTGAGATTTGTAAAGAGATCAGAGCAGTAAAGATATTCAATCCCATACCTATTGTTGCGTACAGTGCTAGGCATGGTGAAGATGTCATAGAAGAGTTGAAAGATGCTGGCTTTAAAGGGCTAATTGCTAAACCATTTTATGGCAATTTTATATCTAAACTAAAGAAAGTTTTCAATGAAGACGGCTTTACATACCTCAAACCATCCGCATTTCTAAATTAGTTTGACTGGAGACACTATGAGAAACTATCATATCGATACATATCAAGCTCTATTTCTTGTATATAAGCATTTGACCACATCAATCTTTAACAGCATAAAAGAGGGATTATTAACAATTGGTACAAAATTATCTTATCAATGAGGCAGAATCTTGAAAAATTATCATCTCAATCCGTCTCAGGTTTGGTACGAAATCCTATTTAATGCACCGCTAAAGGGGCTAACTTTTTTTCTTTCCGTTCCAAAAAGCATTACCTCAGTAGCAGAACGATTTAACTATCGTATGTACACCTATGTGTTCATTGCATCGATGATAATATCAGCTACTAGTTCCTTACTGATTTCGGAAGTAGGGTCGCCGGGTGTAAAGCAAACTATTTATAGCGGACTGATCATAGGTTTTCTAACTTATTTAATCACCCGCGCTGGTTATATTCGTTTAGCAGTCTATCTATCTGCCATGCTGGCGGCTTTTTCTTCGCCTATTGCATTATGGTATGCCAACGCCCCTGTTGATAGATATTTCACCTATCTTTTATTGATCTCGGTGAATACTCTACCTTATCTGGGTATCTTCATATCCTTACGAGAATATATTGGATGGGCTATCTTTATAGCAATAACAAATACCCTTTTCCTTTATACTATCGGGCAATACCCTCTGAGCGAAACTCCTTATATGCTCGACGAGCTTATTATGTTTATCATCATAGCATTTATTGTGGGTGTATTTGTTGGGCTGCGTGATAAACATATAAAGCAACTACTCCAGACGATCGCAGCCAGTGAAGAATTATTAGAAAAAGTAAAATCAGAAACGAGAGAAGAGGAATCCTTACTATTACAAGCACGCTTGGATGATGAAGCAAAGGCGGCTTTTCTTACCAGCATGAGCCATCAGTTACGGACACCTCTCAACCCAATCGTAAGCTTTTCTAAATTTTTACTTGATGGAACAGTTTACCCTCTGTCTGAAAAACAGAAATTACCGATTAATCGTGTTCATACAAATGGTAAGCATTTATTAGCAATCATCAACGATATTTTAGATGTCTCAAACATCACTTCTGGAGATTTTGTGATCAAGATCTCGGATAGTACAATTGTAGATATACTACGAGATGTAAAACTCATGACTGATGGTTCATTCATAGACAGTGAGGTTGATCTTATATTTCAAGATGTTACATCTGACCTTTTAACAATTCCATTATTGGCTGTAGATCATCAACGCATTTCTCAGATTTTGATCAATATCATTGGAAATGCTCGTAAATTTACAATTTCTGGCAGCGTGACGTTATCAGTTGATAGTCTTGATGAGGGCATAAACATAAAAGTGAGCGATACCGGACCAGGAATTAGTGAAGATGATTACAATAATATCTTTACGGCTTTTGAACAAGGTCAAGCGGGTAAAATCAAGGGGGGTACAGGTTTGGGAATGCCTATATCCAGAGCTGTTGCGCGAGCGCACGGTGGTGATCTGACCTTTTTTTCAAAGCTTGGTGTGGGAACAACTTTCATTCTATACCTCCCCTATCAAGGAATTACAACACGAGTGGAATTAGAATAATCAGATAGTAAGCACTGCTTTTGTAGAACTTTGCATAGGAGTTTATTATGCTTCAGAATCTTGATCTTGGGAAAATTAAACATTTTTTATCGCACACAACATTGTTTAGTGATTTAAGACATATTGATGATCAGATTTATGAATCAGAGAGTATTTTGAAGACGTCTCTGCCAGTACTTGCGATAATCACATTCGTGCTTTTACTTTCCGTCATCCTTACTGGTCAAAATCAATATACAACCCTTGTATTAATTAGCTTATCACTTTTATTCGTTGAATATATTCTGGCAACACGTGGATATGTTATTATTGCATCATATGCTGTGAGCCTTACACCTGCAGTTATGATCTCATATTCTTATGCCAATTATATTGACTTCAATGACGAGATTAGTCTCTTTTTCGCTTTTTGGTTGGCTATCTTTTTCTCAGCACTCTTTTTACCTCGCATTCATTACCTAATCAGTCTTATCATCACTTTCGTAATAATTATTTTCACATTACAAGTAATTGAAGGTTTCACTATTGCGCACTACATTGAGAATTTTGATTTGATCTTTTCCTTTGTTTTAGTTGTAATGTTTGCTACTGCTCTATTTTTTGGGCGTCATTTGATGGCAAATCTACTTTTAATAGAAATTGATAAAAAGAATAAAGCAAATATCGCTCTGATAGAGAAAAGTAAATCTATCGAAAAGGCTCGCTCTGAAGCTGAAACAGCCAGTAAGAATAAGAGTATGTTCTTAGCTAGTGTCTCACATGAGTTACGTACTCCTTTAAATGGCATTATTAATTTTTCTGGATTTGTGAAGAGCGGTAAATTTGGCGATGTTGCACCACAACATACACATATGCTGGAAAGAATTCATGATAGTGGGTATGAATTACTCAAGTTGATTAATAATGTCCTTGACTCATCAAAAATAGCTTCTGACTCTTTTGTGCTGTTTTATGAAGATGATGTAATAATTGACGATTTATTTGATGGCTTTGACCAAGTGCAGAATTTCAAATTTAACAACTCTCTAGGTCAAGCTATCGCAGATGCAGACATTAGCTTTGCTCTGAGGGGGATCGATGAAGCCTATCCCCTACTCAATCTCGACGCAGATAGAATACGTCAGGCTCTCTTTGAAGTTCTTATGCTCTGTTTCTATTACACTACATCTGGATCTGTTTGTGTAGATGTCTCTCAGTCAGCATCTAACCGTCTTAGTATCCGAATAGAAGATAGTAGTGGCGATATTTTGAATAGTATCACGCCTGATCTATTTGATTTGAAAAATTTAACAACTGGCGAGATTGTATTTCATATTGGATTAGGATTATCTATTGCAAAAGAAATTATCGAATTACATGGTGGGACAATCGATTATCTTCATGGACCAAAAGGAAACATTTTTCAAATTGAATTACCAGTTTTTAAGGAGCGGTTATCTTGACAAGATCACTGACTTGTATTTATTTTGAGGATAATGCTGACGCGCGTCTAATTCTAGAAATGATCTTCCCAATTAATGATATGATATTACTTGTTTATGAAGATAGCAGCATATTTTTTGATAAGATTAATTGTGTTGAGGGTGAAATAGCTTGCTTCATTTTAGATATTCATATTTCACCTCACAGTGGCTTTGAGATGCTGAAAATGCTACGAAGCAAAAAGGAATATCATGATATTCCTATAATAGCATTAACTGCCTCAGTCACTAAAGATGAAGTTGATTTACTAAGAAATGCTGGCTTTTCTGGGGCGATGTCCAAGCCTGTTGATGTAGCACTATTCCCTCAAGTTGTACTAAGAATACTTGAGGGTGAAAATATATGGGCGATTGGATGAATAATGAGTAAAATTTTAATTGTGGACGATAATCATGATAATGTGCTTATTCTATCAATCTTGCTAGAGAATTATGGGATAAACGATATTGTCTCAGCTTTAGATGGAAATCTCACAAAAAGTACTATTGATGCTAACGATGATCTTACGGCTATTTTTCTTGATTTGAGTATGCCTCTCAGTGGTTTTACCATATTTGACCAGATTAAACATTATGACATTCCAGTATTTGCCTATAGTGTTTATAGTAATTTCGCAGATAAGGCACTCGCACAAGGATTTAGTGGCTTTCTAGAAAAGCCCATCAAGGAAGGGGAACTTGAGAAAATCATGGCATCTTTAGGATATCAATGGAGAAGTAATTAATATGCAATTCAATAGCGAAAAAAACGAATGGACTGTGACAGGTTACACTGAAGCCAAGCATTTGCTCAAAGGACCTGTTGTACAATCTGGGTTTGGTGCAAAGGATCAGCGCGACAGCCTACTCGTACCCTCGCCTTCCCTGCCAGCACTTGATGGAGATGAACATCGCGATAAACGTCGCGAGGTCGGGAAACTTTTTACTCCAAAGGCATCAGAAACATACAATGAATTCATTCAGCTTATTGTACTAGAAAAGCTCAATGCAGCACTCAATACTGATAGTAAGATCTTCGACTACAAACATCTAGCAACCGAAATAGCTCACGATGTCGCATCTGAAGTGGTTGGACTTGAACACAACCCTGGCTTAGTTGATCGCTACTTACATGTTGCTCAGCATCATGATGTAAAAATGGGATGGTCATTCGAGACAATCCGTAATGCCTATGATACGATGTCTTCATTATTTCAATTTTGGGTTCTTGATGTGCGCCCTGCTATCAAAGTGAATCGCAATCAGTCAAACCATAATCTCATTTCATACATGCTCCGTGCTGGCTATGATTCCTTTACCATTCTCATTGATACAATCGCCTTTGGTCTCGCAGGTGTGTTAACAACACGCGAACTGATGGTATCCGTTCTGCTGGAATGTTTACGCACACATGAATACTACGAGCTGATGCGCTCTGATGACTTTGAGGCTAGAAAACGATTTGTGCTAGAAATTCTACGACTGAATCCAGTCACTGCACATCTCTACCGAGAAGCCTATGAAGACATCTCGATAAGTCTTCCTGATGCTGAATATGTTGTGCAGGCTGGTCAGTCATTATGCTTTGACATAAAAGCGATTAATCGTGATCCTCGCGTGTATCCAGTGAATCCTGATGGCATTGACATTACTCGTGATACCTCAAAGATGGAATGGAGTATGCTAGCTTTTGGCTATGCCCACCATCGTTGTCCGGGAGAACACATGGCAATCATTGAAACGGATCTACTCTTACATCATCTTCTGCAAAACACTGTCACACTTGTCAGTGAGCCGTATCATTCTTATCAGGTTGAGAGTATGACAAATGAGATAAATAATATCTTTGTTGAGGTTGAATTATCATCCCAAATGACCCAACAAAAGGATGATTTACTAACCGTATAAATGCTTAATAATAATTTTGTGTTGCTCACTCAAGTATTTCTCTCTGGGTCGTACAGCACAGTTTTTTATTCCTTCACTAAGCACAACTCTTCTTTTTCTGTATTCTCTATTTCTTCTTTTTCCTTGTGCACTTTGGGTTCACACATCAATGCAAACGGTCAATTTCATTACAAACGCAACTATTATACCTGTGATGATTGCCATTGCGGATTTTATCCATTAGATAAGAAATTGGGCGTTCAAGCGGGGCAAATGAGTGAAGAAGTGATGCAATTAGCGGCATTATTTGAGATAGACGATGCCTTTGGTACAAGTCGTGATTTACTCAAGCGCTCAGCCTTACTCGAATTAAGTCCCAACAGCATCCGCAAAGCAATGCAAGTGCTAGGTGAAGCAGTCATTGTCCATGAAAGAAAGCTGATAGAAGAAAGTCTTTGGTTAGCACCTTGAAATTTTTAAAACGTATCCACCTTAATCATTGCCCAGTGATTAGGACGACACTCACACAAGACCATCACCTGATAAGGGACTAAGAGACGCTTGCTCTGTTGTTGTACCCAGACAAAATCATCCTCTGTCA
>JBAUIA010000168.1:0-1821 GCA_049680565.1 Phototrophicaceae bacterium | reverse complement strand
TTATGCTTTTGAGCCGTTGCGCTTGGATTTACGCTGACCCAGCCCAAGTCCCATTTCTTGCTTTTTGTGCGAAGTCAAGAAATCGTCTTTGGCTTCAATTTGTGTCACCAATGTATTGAAGGAGTCTTCTAGCATTGCCAGTGTGAGCGATTCCTCATCATTGTAAGCAGCCATCGTCAGCGCATACAAGACGACTTCGCGTATGAATGCCCCCGGACGACCAATCAACTGTGGAATAATACCGCGATGCTCATCACGCCATTCATCGCCCAAATATTGACGTAACATTTTCTCGGCAATATCTTCACTTTGCATTTCAGGGATGATAAACACACGATCTAGCCGTCCCGGGCGTTTAAGCACACGATCATCAATGCGCTCAGGGTGATTTGTCGTTGCAATCAAAATTGTCCCATGCTCATTGGTAGGGGACTCGCTGCCATCTAGTACATTCAGCATTTGGGCTTTATTCTCGTCATCGAGGTAGCTATCCAATTCTTCTACGATGACAATTGTACGGGCATCACTGCTGGCTGCCATTTCCAAGGCTTCATGAATTTTCCAGAACTTCGCACCATATTGATTACTTCCGCTCACATAAACAACAAAGTAATCCTTTTCTTGTCCCCATGCTGCAATCGCCGAGCAAAGCATCGTTTTACCTGTTCCCGGTACACCTGCCAGCAATACTTTACGAAAGGGTTTAATATTTAAGCGCTGATAAATATCCACACCTTTTTCAAAGAAGGCATCAATATCTTTCATAATATCTTGCTTGAGTGTGCCTTCCAGATAGATGTTATCCATCTCAACATCGGAATCAAAGGTGGTATCCACACCGCCTACAATATAGACCTTACCGCGATAAGGGATAGCACTGTGATAGATGCGCTGTACTTCTTTTTCAAAAGCCAGCCAATTTTCTGTATAAGCATCAGGCACACTTGCAATGCTAATCATGTTCGTATTGGCATCGGCATCATAAATCCATGTTGATACAACCAACACATCAAAGACTGGCTCATCATCGGCATTAGCAAAAGTGAAGCGCATAGCACCACTACGCAGCGATGGGCGGCTATCCGCATACGTTTTGACTTGTGCAACAATCTCACAATCGTGATCGTGCCAAGCACTAAAATGTAAACCATCGCCCACATCGAATTTATCAGCAACATAACTTAATGCTGTTAAATTAGCCGTGACTGTATTCGTAATGACCAACTCACTGGGGCTGCTTGTGTGTGGTGTATACTGTTCTTGAATCCAATTACAAATACCCTCGTGGGTAGCATTTGCAGCATATTGCAGCATATTTTCACTTTTCCGAAATGTGAAGTTAAAGTTACGTTTTATCATTCGTTTTCATTTACCTAATTCGCTTATTGACGAATAGTTGTGTGGGCATCATAGAGCGGTGCATCTTATAATCTGAGCTTACGCGAAATATTCAAATTGAGTCATCACAGCCAAGATTCCAGCATATGAAGAGTGCTGTGTTCATCGTTCTGAGTTCTGCGATTTTTTTGTGTTTACTCAGCACCCAGCACTCAGTACAAAAAATTCTGTCTAAGGACTTCCTGTACCTTAATTACTCTGATTTAAAACTAAGTGCGTAACATCAGTTATAATATTTAAACAGGCTCATACAATCACACCATCTATATGTGACATTATGATGATAATTGCTTGTTTTGAGTTAGGACTTAGTCAGGAAATTCTTACTTACTGCAAGAGGATTCTCCACGGTTTGTCTTATTTCAGTGACTATCTATTATACGACACATCACAAAACCATGCCTCATGAAATAGCATCATACT
>JBAUIA010000167.1:0-42523 GCA_049680565.1 Phototrophicaceae bacterium | reverse complement strand
CCACTCCTATATAAAAACGTTTATGATTTTATTGCTCCCATCTCAAATATTACAGTTAATATTAATTTTGACCAGCCCTTTGTCTCATTTAGGACATTTGTACTTCTCGAATCATGCTAGAGTCAGAATATAACTTCGCTCGTGGATTGTCTAAAACACAAAATACAGCATTCGTTGTATTCTGGAGAGAATAAATGCAAAAAGATAATGTGCTCGAAAACGATAAAAAAGATAATGAAACTGATTCGTTATTTTGTTTACAACAAGCAACCCAGCTATTAGTAGAAACACTATTGGAAATGACAAACCAAAGTAAGATGCAGGACGAAACTAATAAAATTGAAGTGTGTAAGCATATTTATGAAAAACGATAAAACATTTAAACAAATAGAATCCGCGTTTGAAGAAGTTGCCAATGACAACTATCTTGGTGATCCCTACGGCAGAAATGCTTATGTATATATCCGTGTTTCAACAGAAGAACAATCAGATAACCAGCGTTCTGGTTTAGCAAGACAAGTCATCAACTGTCATAAAATTGCTAAAGAGAAGGGCTATCGCGTTAGTTGGGATTGGATTTATTCAGATCATAGTAGTGGATTTAGATTTGATGATCGTGATGGTTTAAGTAGTTTGAGAAATCAGATCACATCTTCCAACCGTGTAGCAGATATTGTCATTATTGAAATGATTGACCGTTTAAGTCGCAATGCAGACTGGCATCAAGGTTACTTACTTGATGAGTTTAAGCGTCAAGGTGTCGAAGTTGTTTTCTGGAAGTCATTTTCCTCAAGGATAGAAAGAGCAGTCATGGGTGCTGTTGCCCAAGATGCAATGGAACTATCTAAAAAGCGTATGTATGATGGTAGTCGCGCTAAAGCAAAAAGCGGTCGTGTTACAGCGCGAAAGGCTGCCTATGGTTATAAACTAGTAGATAGTAACGGTAATGAAGGTCATCTGGCACGTAAAGATACACATTATGGTATAGATGAAAAACAGGCTCAAGTTGTACAAAATATTTATAGTGATCTAGTTTCTGGTAAGCCTTTACGGACTATCGCGCGTGAATTATCAGGATTGTATCCAAGTCCATCAGGTAAAGCTAACTGGGGAGCATCTACTATTCGCGCAATCATCTCTAATCCTAATTACAAAGGTGAATTTCATGCTTTTAGATGGTCAAAAGACAAGAATGGTCGCCATATTGAGTATGATGAATATATTATTGTACCTGTACCTCAAATTGTTAGTGAAGCACTGTGGGATGCTGCAAATAATATGTTACAAAAAAATAAACAAACAGCGTCAAGAAATGCCAAACAAAAATATCTACTGACAGGTTTAGTAAAATGTGCAGAATGTGGTTATGCCTATGTCGGTCATAAGACTAACAAGCGATCTGGAAAAACAAATTCTGTACGTAAAACACCTTTATTGACATATCAGTGTAGTAGTCGACAAGACTATAGAAACAAGCATGAAATACATTGCAGTCAAGGCAAAATTGGTAGCAAAAAACTTGAAAAAGCTATATGGCATACAATATGCAAAGTATTATTAGAACCTACGTTACTTACAGAGGCTCTTAAAAACTATTTTAGTGATGATAAGAATGAAGATATAGCAAAGCAAATAATTTATCTTAATGAGCAACTTCTAGCAAAACAACGAGAGGATGAACGGCTTTATCTTGCTTACGTTGCTGGAGCATTTGATGAAAATGAATTTACATCTCACCGTGCAAAGATAAAAGAAATAGCCTCAAACTTAGAGACAGAGATTAGTACATTGAATTCTCAAGTTATGACTCCAGAACAAGCAGATACATATAAACAAAATATTTTGAAATTTATAGAGCAATTCCAAAATGTTGATCTATTAGAAGAAGTTCCTTTTGATAAAAAGCGACGTATTATTAAAATGGTTGTTGATCGTATTGAGTTGTCACAAAATAAAAGATGGTTTAAGATGAAGGGAGCTATATCTGGTGTATATCCGATTTCAAATGTTTTAACAGAAACTCGTGAACCACCAAATGATAGCAATGAGACTCCCAGTGATCTAACTGATGAAGTGTCAGCTAACCTCAAAAATACTTCGATTGTGTACAACTCTGCACCGATTCTTGTCCTGCTTGAGGTTCGACACGATTTTTCATACTAACATTACCTCTCTCAGTTACGATTCTATTGTAAGTTTAGCAGATTAACATTTGCTTATATTGAATGTTTTCTGAGCAATTGGTAATTAGTTGGTGTCAAGTACCCAATTTATGAAGACCGTAGATTTATTTTATGGGGTGTCGATCAAATGTGGATTGTCCTTTTTTGTACGCTTACGAGACTAACTTTGGAAATGCTTTTTGTTCTGTGCTATAGTCCACATTTGTAGTCGTTAGCAGTATATTCAAGATAGGACATTGCCCATGCCAATTGTTCAACATAGTGACTTACCGAGTTTTGATCGCCTCAGAGCAGAAGGGCAAGAGGTCTTACGCCTCAACAAAGCACTCAAGCAAGATATTCGAGAATTGCATATTGGTTTACTGAATATGATGCCTGATGCAGCCCTAGAAGTCACGGAGCGGCAGTTCATGCGCTTAATAGGGAGTTCCAATCAGATTGTGCAATTATTTGTGCATCCGTTCACTGTCCCCGGTTTACAACGCAGTCCCGAAACGCAAGCCTATATTGATACCTATTATTCTAATTTTGAAGATTTGTGTGTCGTAGGCTTAGATGCGATCATCATTACAGGGGCGAATGTTGCCAATCCTCATCTGGATGAAGAACCATTCTGGGATACCTTAACGCAAGTGATGGCATGGGCAAACGATAATGTGACCTCAGTCTTATGCTCGTGTTTATCCACCCATGCACTGATGAAATATTACTATCAGATCAACCGCATCCCACTCCCAGAGAAAAAGTGGGGCGTTTATAATCATCGTATCAAAGAGCCGATGCACCCCTTACTCCGTAATATCAACACGCGTTTCGATGTACCGCACTCACGGCATAATGCCATCACACGCGAACATTTTGAGCAAGCAGGATTACCAATTTTAATCGAAGGTGAAATCGGTGGCGTACATATGGCTGTCAGTCCTGACCATCTACGGGTAGTCTATTTTCAAGGACATCCTGAATACGATGCCAACAGCTTACTCAAAGAATACAAACGGGAGGTCATGCGTTATCTTGCGGATGAACGCGATGAACCGCCATTTCCCGAACATTACTTCAATGAGAAGGCAATGACGATTGCAGGGAAATATCTCGGCACAGCACTACTTGCAAAGGAACTCGGCAATCCGCTCCCCGAATTTCCCGAAGATGCGATAACGCCACATCTCGATAATACATGGGGGGATACAGGCAAAGCCATTTTTAATAATTGGCTGGGCTTAGTCTATAAATTCACAGGGGTTGATCGTAAGCAACAATTCATAGATGGCATTGACCCGAATAACCCCTTGGGTTTGTAGTATTCAGAGTTTAAAAAATAGGTGATGATTGAACAATTTATGAAAAGGAAACACTGATGGTAACTCTCAAACGGGCAGATGTGCCAAAAGAGCAAACATGGAATCGTGAAAGTGTCTTTGCAACATGGGATGATTTCAAAGCAGAATATGATGCGATTATTGCAGCGATTCCAGAATTAGCATCGTATCAAGGTCGTTTATCAGAATCACGCGATGTGGTTGTCGAATATTTTGACAAGTTGTATCGTTTACGGCGACGTGCAGGGCGCTTATCGGTTTATGTAGGATTAGCAACGGCGGTTGATACATCCGATGTGACAGCGAAAACAATGGAAGGCTTAGTCTTTTCTTTATTTGGGCAATTATCGGCGGCTGTTGCCTTTGATGTCCCTGAATTATTGGCAATGGGCGATGAATTGCGTAATTGGGCGCGAGACGATGAACGCTTGAGTGTTTACGCGCACTATTTCGATAATTTGCTCCGTCAGCAAGATCATACACAATCGGCGGCTGTTGAACGCTTACTGGGGATGTTAAAAGACACCTTTGCAGGTCCTTTCTCGACATATGGCGAGATGGTCAATACCGATTTAAAATTCCCAAATGCAGTCGATAGTAATGGTCATGAACATCGTGTAGCACAAGATATTGTGCCACCGACAGGCATCAAATCAACCGACCGTACCTTACGGCAAGATGCGTGGTATAAATTCTGTGATGGTCATAAAGCTGTTGAAAATACACTTGCGAGCAACCTCATCACCAATATCAAACAAAATGTATTTCTAGCACGCGCACGCGGTTACGATACAGTGCTTGAAGCACAACTCGCCCCTGCGAATTTACCCGTTGCCGTTTTTGATAATCTCGTCAATACCTTTGAAGCCAATTTGAGTGTATGGCATCGCTATTGGGAAGCTAAACGGAAAGCATTGCGTATCGAAACGATGCACCCTTATGATATTTGGGCACCGCTCACCGAAAATCCACCACTGATTGACTACAATCAAGCGGTGGATTGGATCGTCGCAGGATTAGAACCACTCGGGGAAGAATTTACCAGCATTTTACGCAAAGGCGCAACCACTGACCGTTGGGTTGATTATGCTCAGAATGAAGGACGTACACAGGGGGCATTTTCCAGTGCCTGCTATGATTGCCCACCCTTTATTTTCAATACCTTTGATGGCTCATTAACAGGTATGAGTGTTCTTGCTCATGAGTTAGGACATTCCATGCACAGTTATTGGATGGATCAAAATCAACCAGAAGTTTATAACGGGTACTTTGCCGATGGCACATCAGGAGCAATTGCTGAAACTGCATCTAATTTCCATCAAGCAATGACGCGCGTTCATTTATTAACGGTTAACCCTGATGATAAAGATTTCCAATTGTCATTGATTGAAGAAGCTATGTTCAATTTCCATCGTTACTTTTTCATCATGCCAACCTTAGCACGGCTTGAACGTGAAATTTATAAACGTGCTGAAAATAATCAACCGCTCAGTGCAGCGATCCTCAATGAATTAACTAGTCAATTTTTTGGTGAAGGGTATGGGGACGCACTCACTGATGAGCCTACACGCACAGCAACCACATGGATGCAATTCCAGCATCTGTATGTCCCGTACTATACATTCCAATATTCTGTCGGTATTAGTGCGGCGCATGCACTTGCGGATAATATTCACAGTGGTAAGCCGCATGCTGCCAATAATTACTTGAATTTTATTGGGGCAGGGTGGTCACGCTATGCAATTGATTTATTCAAACTGGGCGGTGTTGATATGACATCATCCGAACCGATTGAACAAACGTTTGCTGTGATGGAAAAGTTGGTTGAACGCCTTGAAGCACTTGTAAGCTAATTTATGAAGCAAGCGGTCAGTACAGGAATCTGTTAATTTTCAAGTCAGAAATACAAAAACGGTAGCCATTTGACTACCGTTTTTGTTAATGACATTGCTAGAAATTGTTAGTTGCCTGTACCAACGAAGATCAAGAGTTCGTCCCAAGCATCGTTATAAACTTGTTCAACTTCTGGATCAGGTTCTTCGATAACAAAGAGGTTTTCTGATGAAGCTGCATCTGGGTAAATACCGAGATCGGTCAACAATTCTGCATCAATCAAGTTTTGGTCGATAGATGCTTGGTTTGGTGATGCGTATGCCGTGTAATTACTGATGTCTGCGCCAACTTGTGCATCCAAGACATAATCAATGAAGACCATTGCCAGTTCAGGATTAGGGGCATCGACAGGGATAGCGAGGTTATCTGTCCAAAGGTTTGCAGCTTCTGATGGGATGACATAGGCGTAAGTATCACATTCACATTCATCTGCGATTGCGAAAATATCACCACTATATTCAACCGTAATATCAACATCGCCACGAACGAGCAATTCTTGACCATCATCAGCAGCAATCACGACCACATTACCGCCATTATCTTGTAAATATTGACGTGCTTCTTCGATTTCTTCTGCATTGCTGGTATTCGGGTCATAGCCTAGAATTTGTAAGGCAACACCGAACATCGCACGACGATCATCGAGCCATGCGACAGGTCCATCATAAGCGAAGAGTTCTGCCCAAGATGTAAGACCATCAGGGAATTTTTCGGTGTTATAACCTAAGCCGACTGTACCCCATTGATATGGCACAGAGTAAGTATTATCAGGGTCATAAGCTGCACCTAGAAGATTCTCACTAAGGTTAACAAAGTTTGGAATCGCAGCACGATCAAGTGGGATCAAGAGTTCTTCACGCGCCATCACAGCAATCGTATCACCACTTGGAACAACAATATCGAAACCGGGATTGCCTTGACGAATACGGGTTAACATTGCTTCGTCACTTTCAAAGGTGCTGTATTCAACACTTACACCACAGAGTTCCTCAAAGTTAGGAACGGTATCTTCTGCGATATAGGTTGACCAGTTATAAATACTCAGTTCTTGACCTTCAAAACCTTCTGGGCATGTCCATGATGTTGCAATTTCCATCTCGTCCATAGCTGCTTCTTCGGTTGCTTCCATCTCAACTTCTTCAGTTGTTTCTGCATCCGCTTCTTGCACGTCTTCAGTGGCTACAGGTTCATCAGTAGCTTCTGGCGTTGGGTCACCTGCACATGCAGCCAGTACCAACATCAGCAACGCTAAAAGAATGGTTAAACGTCTCATTAAGTCCTCCAATTATTAGGATATTGAATAGTAACTTTTATCTTAGGCACGGATCGCATTACGACCTTGTAGCGCCATTGATATACCAATTAGGATTGTGGAGACCACCAGCATGATGGTCGAAATTGCATTAATTTCTGGTGTAACAGATAATTTAAGCAATCCATACACAAACAAAGGAAGTGTATCTGTTCCGACCCCACTTGTAAAGAATGTCACCACGTAATCATCTAGCGATAATGTAAACGCCAGTAGCGCCCCAGCAACAACACCGGGCAAAATCAGTGGGAAAGTCACACGCCAAAATGTTTGCCAATTATTTGCGCCAAGATCACGCGCAGCTTCTTCCAAACGAGGATTCATATCCGCCAGCCTTGCGCGGACGACAATTGTCACATAGGAAATATTAAAGGCAATATGCGCCACAATAATTGTTCCGAAACCCGTTGTGACCCGAACACCACTTAAATCTGACCACCAACTGAACAGCACATTGAAGAAAATAGCTAAAGAAATACCTTGTGTAATTTCAGGGATAACCACAGGCAGAAATAACACACTATCCAAAATACGCTTACCGGGGAAGTTTGTCCGTGAGAGAGCAAGTGCCACCATTGTTCCAAAAATAGTCGAGATGATGGTAGCGGTTACACTTACAAAAATGCTATTTTGCAGCGCCTCAATCAATTGCGAGGTTGAGAAGCCCACTTCTGTCCCCACAATGCCGTTAAGCACATTGTTGTACCATTTAAAGGTGAAGCCCGTAAAAACTGAAACTGAGCGCGAGGCATTGAATGAGAAAATCACCAAAATGAGAATCGGTGCCCACAAGAAAAAGTATGAAAAGATTGGGGTTACCCATAAGCCAACCTGTCCCACACGGCGAATCAGCATATCCCGTTGAACCGCACCTTCATCAATGACATAGCCTGTATAGTTTTTCGTTTTTTCGCTCATTAGTTTTCACTATTCCTTGCGTTGAAGATCACATAAAAAATGAGCGCCAGCATGACTAAGCCCATTAGAACCATCGAAAATGCTGATCCGCGTGGTACATTGCCCGAGCCGACAAATTGACGTTGAATTAAGTTGCCGATCATCAAACCGCGCGTACCTCCTAGTAAATCAGGTGTGACATATGCGCCAATTGAAGGGATAAACACTAAGGCTGTGCCTGCAACCACACCGGGCAACGTCATCGGGAAAACGACGCGCCAGAAGGCTTTCCAATCATTCGCACCCAAATCATGAGCAGCTTCTACAAAACGAAAATTGAAGCGTTCCACCGAAGCATAGACAGGTAAGACCATAAACGGTAAAAATCCGTAAACCAAACCAATAATTACCGCTAGTTCTGTATTGAGCATTTGCAAGGGTTCACTAATAACACCAATCCATTGCAAGAAGCCATTGAGTGTGCCTTCTTGACCTAGAATGATACGCCACGCATAGGTTCGCACAAGGAAATTTGTCCAGAAGGGCAGAATCACCATGAATAACGTCAGTTGACGTACCCAATTGTTTTGCCGTGTGCTGATGAAAAACGCAAGTGGATACCCTATAAAGAAACAGATTACTGTCGTTGTGAGCGCAATCCGCAACGAGCGCACCAAAATGAGATTGTAACTGCCAAAGAACATATCATTATAGCTATCCAAGGTGAATGGTAAGACAGCAGTGCCACCTTGCCCGCGCGAAAGAAAGCTAAAGACCACAATACTTGCTAATGGTAATAAGAAAAATACGCTTAACCAAATGATAGATGGTAAAGCCAGTAAAAAACCACTCTCTTGAGAGCGACGATCATCATTCATAGGCATTTATCCGAATGGGTAGATTGATTGTTTTTAAATCGCACTACGCTATACTTACTCATAATATTGTTGCAAAACAGAATCACTTGTTGGTGATTGGCATATATTAACCTGTTTCTCCTAGAATTGCTAAGGCATTATGATGGGATTTTTTAGGCAAATTTCAGATAATATCACTATACAAAACACGCGCATTGCTCATGCAGACGGGGTTAATTTGACGATTCGCTTGGCATTTAAAGTGCCACTAGATGAAGATTGCGATGATTGTATGGGACTTCGTGCGATTCGTAATCAATTAAAGCGTTTTCCTGATGGACAATTCGTTGCTGTTTTAAATGATGATGGGGTCGAACGGGTGATTGGTTCGGCAACAACCATGCGTACCAATATACCGCCTCATGCAGGGAAATGGCTTGATACGATTGGCAATATCAGCATCAAAAATCATGATCCTGATGGTGAATGGTTATACGGGGTTGAAATGGCAGTGCGTCCATCTTTTCGTCGGCAAGGGATCGGTACAGCACTCTATCAAGCACGCTTTGATCTTGTAAAGCGCTTGAATCTCAAAGGATGGTATGCAGGTGGGATGCTAATGGGCTACGACAAGCATCGTGGCAAGATGTCCGTCGAAGATTATGGCAATCAAGTCCTCGCAGGCACTCTTGTTGACCCAACTGTAACCATGCAGCAACGTCGGGGCTTTGAATTGCGTGCGCTTATCCTTGATTATATGGAAGAAGAAATAGCAGGGGATGCTGCTATTTTAATCGTATGGGAAAACCCTGATTATGAAGCACCTGATGAATAAATTGATTGAGTCACTATTTTAGGAACATGAGTCATGCAAACAATTCATATGGCGTTATGCCAAGGACATTGGACAGGCGATCAACACACAACCAAAGACCTCTATCGTGGGTTAGTCGATGAGGCAGTACAAGCAGGGGCAACATTAATCTGCTTACCTGAGTTCAGTCTATTGCCGTATTTCCCCGGTATTCGCAATAATCCCGAACAAGCCTTATGGGAAGAAACCTTACAAGCAGGGGCAACTGCCGAATTTTGTAGTACGCTATCCAAGCAATATGGGATTACACTCATTGGTAGTATTTTTGAGCGTGATGGTCATAATTATTGGGATACGGCGGTGATCTATAACGATGGTCAATTGCAACATTACACACGTAAAGTGCATATTCCATCAGGTGAAGGCTATCACGAAACAGATTATTTTAATGGCTATGATGCCTTTCCCGTGCATGATCTGGGGGATGTCCAAATTGCTGCGCCGACCTGCTACGATCAATGGTTTCCAGAATTGGCACGCATCTACGCGATGAATGGCGCAGAGTTAATTTACTATCCAACAGCGATTGGTAGTGAACCAACAGCGCCTGATTTTGATAGTAAAGACGCATGGCAAACGGTGATGCGTGGGCATGCAGTTGCCAATGGCGTTTTCGTTGCAGCCTGTAACCGTATCGGCAAAGAAAATAATGTGACATTCTACGGCAGTAGCTTCATCTGCGACCCAACAGGCAAAATCATAGCCGAAGCCAGCCGCGATCAAGATGAAGTCGTGCATGTGGTCTTAGATGCGGATCAACGCGCACAATATCTGGATCTATTTCCCTTATTGCATCAACGCAAACCACAGCATTATGGACGCTTGCTAGAAAAAATCGAAAGTAACCCTCCTGAACGCTGGCATAATGAATTGAAGGAAAATAATGGTTGATATTTATACGTTTACACATGGTACGCTCAAATGTACTGTGATTAATGATGGCAACATCATGATTCGCCCAACATCGATTTTCTTTGAAGGCGCATCACCTGATGAGTTAGTCGTTGCACTTGCAGAACACGATTTGCCTGATGATGGTTTGAACTTGCCGACTAATATCATGCTGGTTGAACGCGATGACCAAAAAATTTTAGTCGATTGTGGCTCGGATGGGGAAGTCGCTGGCTACGAAGCTGAACTCGGATTTTTATTTGCAGGATTGGACGAAATCGGTGTGTCAGTGGATGAGATTACGCATGTTATCCTCACACATGGACATTTCGATCATGTATTAGCCTGTGCCGACGATGATGGTACACCTAAATTCCCGAATGCTACCTATATCATGGCAAAAGATGAGTGGCATTACTGGGTTGAAAACCGCAGCCAAGCGCCTCATAACATTGCCATGAGAATGAAATTACAGGGCATCAAAGATCAATTACAATTGGTAGACCCTGATGCCGATATTCTTGATGGGGTGCGTTTAATGGCGACACCCGGTCACACGTTGCATCATATCGCTGTCATATTTGAATCTAATGGCGAAATCCTACTTTGTCCGATTGATGTCATGGATCATCCATTACAAGGACAACACCCAACATGGGGCGCAAATTGGGATTTAGATCGTGAGCAATCTATCGCATCACGCTATAAAATTTTACAACATGCAGCCGATACCAATGCGCTGGTTCATGCTTTTCATTTTCCATTTCCGGGCTTAGGGCGCTTTACGAAAGATGGTGCTATTTGGCAATGGACAAGCGCCACATAAAACCCATAATTCACACGCAATAACAAATTTGATGCAAAAAATAGTATTCAATTCTTCCTTATATATAGCATTCAAGGACTTT
The DNA here is from genome assembly GCA_049680565.1 of Phototrophicaceae bacterium. Taxonomy (GTDB): domain Bacteria; phylum Chloroflexota; class Anaerolineae; order Aggregatilineales; family Phototrophicaceae; genus JAUZRW01. Next base: position 31,386 of record JBAUIA010000167.1, on the reverse strand, counting down.
TATAGATGAGTAGCATTAAACTCGTAACTGAATTACCTGGTCCCAACTCATTGGCGATGGTTGCACGCCGTGAAGCAGCAACCTCACGCGGAGCAGCTAAATTAACTCAGCTTGGGATTGCATCCGCCAATGGCGCAACTGTAACCGATGTTGATGGCAATCAATTACTGGATTTTGCAGGGGGTATCGGTGTTTTGGCAGTGGGGCATTGTCCGCCTAATGTGGTAGAAGCACTCCAACGGCAAGCAGCAGAAATGATTCATATGTGTGCGATTGTCGGCACGTATGAGCCATTCGTGCGTGTTGCAGAATTGCTAAATGAAGTCACGCCCGGTCATCATCCTAAAAAAACAGTCTTGCTGAATAGTGGCGCAGAAGCGGTTGAAGCTGCCGTCAAAATTGCGCGTTCATACACCAAACGACAAGCGATCATCGTTTTTGAAGGCGCGTATCATGGGCGTACCAATATGACGATGGCAATGACCAGTAAATATTCGCTCTTCAAAAAGGGCTTTGGTCCTTTCGCCCCAGAAGTTTACCGTTTGCCTTTTCCTAATGTATATCGCACACCTTATGGCATGTCATCTGAAGGATATGTGCAATATGCGATTGAACAACTCGAAAATGCTTTCGTCGCGCAAGTCGAAGCCGAAGCCGTCGCTGCGATTGTGATTGAGCCTGTACAAGGAGAGGGTGGCTTTATCCCGACACCACCACGCTTCTTAGAACGTATTCGCCAATTATGTGATGAACACGGCATCGTGATGATTGCAGATGAAATTCAATGTGGTTTTGGGCGTACAGGGAAATTATTTGCAATTGAGCATTATAATATCGTGCCTGATCTGATGACAACTGCTAAATCATTAGCAGCAGGGATGCCCCTCGCAGCCGTAACAGGCAAAGCCGAAATCATGGATGCGCCTCATCCCGGTGGCTTAGGTGGCACATATAGCGGTAATCCTTTAGCTTGTGTCGCTGCCATTGAAGCCATCAACATGATAAAAGACCCTGCATTCTTAGACCGTGCAACTGCCGTTGGTGAGCGCATGCGTCATCATTTGGAGCAGATCAAAGCGGATAACGCAATTATTGGTGATGTACGGGGTTTAGGGGCAATGCTCACGATGGAATTGGTCTATGACCATGAGCAGAAAACCCCTGCAACGGCTGAAACATCGCTTGTCAATCAAGAAACACTCAAACGGGGTGTAATTACGATTCGGGCAGGATTATATAGTAATTGCGTGCGCTTTTTACCACCACTCAATATTACCGATGAAGAAATTGATGAAGGTATGGCAATCGTTGCGGAATCTGTTGCTGTCGTAAATGCACAATTACAAGCATCCTATTAAAATAGAAAGCATCTTAAATATTGGATGTGACCGATCACATCCAGTATTTTTGTAATGAACGCATAGCTATTCTAAGTGATAAAAAGGGGGATTTATGTCCGAAATAGATACAACCTTACGCACACAACCACCCATGCCACCCGAGCCTGATAAAAATCAGCAACCGAAAACGATGGGGGAAGAGCGCGTAAAAGAAAGTCGGTTTGAATGGTTTCGGCAATTTCCATCATTCAATTTTCCAAGCGAGCCACGTAAAGATTTTGTATTGCTCAAAGAATCCGATGTGAAGGAACTATTGGATGACTATGACATCGGGTATGACACGCCAGCAGCACAACGCGTTTGGGAAGATATAGATGTTCTCAATGAAGAACTCATGCCTATCTTCCGTGAGCGTGACCATGTGGCTAAACGAGAACAAAATCGGTATCGGCTTTACCAACTGAGTTTCTTATTTTTGGCGACGGCTGCAACCGCAATTGGATCGTTCCAAGTTTGGGCATTACAATCTGCCCAAGAAATGATTCTTGTTTTTGGGTTATTTGAAACCTTCATCGCGCTGCTCACTGTTTTTGTATCGACCTTGATGGGCAATCGGCAACCGTTAGGGGAGTGGCTAGAGAATCGGCGATTAACTGAACAACTACGCCGTGAGTATTATCGTTTCCTGACTGATACAGAACCTTATGACTTACTTGACGGCGTAGATCGTAAGAAACGATTGGCGCGACGTGCTGCTGCTATCAATAATCGCAAAGACCCTGACTCAGTTATCAATTAGGAGGCAATCATATGGCAAAGTTTAATAAATCCGATTTCAAAATTCGTTATGAATTATTCGATAAACATGCGCTCAAAGATCAATCCATCTATTATGACAAGGTTGTTCGTCGGAGTGATTTAGCATCGCGCCAAGTTAATTTCATCCGTGCATCCTTAGCCTTATTCACAGGCATTGCCTCGGCGATTGCAGCCGTTGTTGCTCAAGCCTATTTAGTAGGGGAGTGTAATCCTCAAGCATTTTGTAATACGATGGAAGGCATTGTCATTTTCGCTGTGATTATCAGTATTCTACTGCCTGCTATCGGTGGTTTCTTTTCATCACTGGCAGATTTATACCAATGGGAACGTATCTCTACGATTTATGATTCGGCGAAACGTAACATTACAGTTGCAGATGCCATGTCACCCCATGACGATGAAGAATATAAAGATTATGTGGCAAGTTTTGCTGCCTATGTTAATGGCACGCTACAAGTGATGAGTGATGAAACAGCACAATGGGGTCAATCTATTCAAGAACCTGAAAAAACCAAAATGTTCATTGACCAAGCTAGAAAACGTGCTGCACGATATAATGGTGATCCTGATTCATGGAAAGATTTAGGCTTTGCGGATGACGGGACAGATGAACCATCATCATCAAATGATTCGCCTACTGGCTAATTTTGAGCCTATGTTGTGAAAATGTTTTCTAAAAAATCATTTCATATCAGAAGTAAGATATAAGTATTTACTAATGATGTGTAAAAACAAAGGCTTATATCTAGCATAGATGGGTAGTATGCTATAAACTAACGCCACTTAAAAATTGTACAATAATCACTTTATAAGGATAGTCATTAATGAAAGACGAAACTCTAGCCATACATGCTGGTTATGAAACCGATCCAACCACAAAATCAGTTGCTGTACCAATTTACCAAACAGTTGCTTACGAATTTGATAATGCCCAACACGGTGCGGATTTATTCAATCTCGTCGTACCGGGTAATATTTACACCCGTATCATGAACCCAACCAACGACGTACTCGAAAAACGTGTTGCAGCCCTCGAAGGCGGTATCGCGGGTTTAGCAGTGAGTGCAGGTAGTGCTGCTGTCAATTATTCGATTTTAAACCTTGCTGAAGCTGGCAATAATATTGTCACTGTACCCTTGCTCTATGGTGGGACATATACACTATTCAAGCATATGTTGCCAAAATTGGGCATTGATGTGCGTTTTGCAGATAATGATAGCCCTGCAAGCCTCGAAAAATTAATTGATGATAAAACATCGGCTATTTTCTGCGAATCTATCGGTAATCCAGCAGGAAACATTCCTGATTTAGAAGCAATCACAGAAATGGCACATCGTCATGGTGTTCCTGTCATTGTGGATAACACGGTTGCCAGCCCTGCGATCATGAAACCGATTCAATATGGCGCTGATATTGTTGTGCATTCGCTGACAAAATATATGGGCGGACACGGGACAACCATCGGTGGTATCATTGTGGATTCAGGCAATTTCCCTTGGGCAGATCATGCCGAGCGCTTCCCGATGTTTAGCACCCCAGAAGCATCGTATCATGGGGTGGTTTATACAGAAGCACTGGGCGCTGCTGCTTATATCGGACGTGCCCGTACTGTGGCTCTCCGTAATACAGGCTCAGCCTTATCACCGATGAGTGCTTTCCTCTTGTTACAAGGGATTGAAACCTTGTCCTTGCGGATGGAACGCCATGTGGAAAATGCAATGAAAGTTGCCCAATATCTTGAAGCACATGATGCCGTTGCATGGGTTAATTATGCTGGCTTAGAAAGTTCAAAATATTACGAACTCGCTCAAAAATACACCAACGGCAAACCATCTGCATTGATGACCTTTGGCATTAAAGGTGGGTTTGATGCAGGTGTCAAATTCTATGATGAACTGAAAATTTTCAAACGCTTGGTCAATATTGGGGATGCAAAATCATTAGCAGCACATCCTGCTAGCACCACCCATCGCCAATTAACCGAAGACGAACTCGCAGGCGCAGGTGTCACCCCTGATATGATCCGTTTATGTGTTGGTATTGAAAATATCGACGACATTCTCGAAGATTTAGAACAAGCACTCGCTGCTGCTAACTAAAATCTCGCTGATAGTTATTTAAAAACGCCTCTATGACAATTTTATAGAGGCGTTTTTGTATACACTTATTAAATGATAAATTTAGGTCTCATCAATGGCTTGGTCGAGGGTCACTTTTCTAATGATGATCTTTATAAGCGACATTTTATTGACACCTTTATGAGGCAAGTGTTATCCTCGCGTTTTACCAGCACAACGAGATCATAAATGCACATTCTACTCATTACGCATTATTATGAACCTGACTCAGGGGCAGCAGCCGTTCGTTTATCACGACTGGCAAAATTATTGCACGCTCAAGGGCATCAAATTACAGTCTTAACAACCATGCCACATTATCCAGCAGGGGAGATTGATGCTGCGTATCGTGGCAAATGGTCAACTGATGAAAATCGAGCTGGCATTCGTGTGATTCAAGTTTGGTTATGGACGACCTCGGCACGTTCGATTGCCAAGCGACTCATAAGTCAGATTTCATTTATGCTGATGGCAATCCTACGCGGTCTATTTTTGCCACGCCCTGATATTGTCCTCATTGAAAATCAGCCAATGTTTACAGGTTTAGCAGGACGCTTGCTGGCAGATCTCAAAGGTCGCCCGTATGTTTTGAATGTATCCGATTTATGGCCTGACCATCTGCTGACGGTTGGTGCAGTAACAGAAACATCCCTCATTTATCGGGCAGCACGCGCTTTAGTCGATGCAGGCTATCGGGGCGCACAGAAAATTGTAGTTTTATCAGATGGCTTTGCAAAACGGTTGACTCAACAACAGGCAAGTGTTGCGCCTAAGCTCATCACACAATTGAATGGGGTTGACCTCCAAAAGTTCTATCCGATGTCATCTGATGAAATCGCGCCTTTTTACGAAAAATATGATATTGATCCCTCTAAGCGCTGGATTACCTTTATGGGAACATTTGCAACCCAATATGATTTTTCGCTATTGCTTGATGTTGCCCAGCATTTCCTAGGGGATAGCAGCATCGGCTTCCTTTATATAGGAACAGGTTCACAAGAAGAGACTGTTGCAAGCACAATAGCGCAATTAGGTTTGCAGAATATCAAGCGCATTACATGGCTACCTCATGATGAAATGCCGATGGCTTGGAATGTATCGACGCTTAGTTATTGGGCATTGCGCGATGATAATCTATTTGAAGATATTATCCCTGCAAAATTATATGAGTTGCTAGCTTGTGGTGTTCCCATTGTTGCTGCACAGAACGCCTTATCTAATCAGATGATTCATGATGCAAGTGCAGGCAGAACTGTGGCAGCAGGAGACAAAGACGGTGTTATTCAACATATCGAGGCGCTACTCGCTGATGATACGCTGCGTCAAAGGATGCGACAAAATGGGCGTAGTTATGCTGAAGCCTCATTTGACCCCGAACGCGTGGCAAAAAATTACGCCGATATACTCCAACAAGCCATGTAAATACTCCATTGAGTGTTGCGCCTATGGGTGACTTCTGTTCGATCATTAAAACCAAATTCACATCCAACACTATATATAAGCTACAATGATAATCAGTAAACGATCACAAATCATTTAGAAACCTTAATGTCATTGTCGAATAGCGTATAATGCAATAAACTTTAATATAGTCATATTGTATAGATGATTGTTAATGTAACTGTGTTTCTTTAGTAAATGATTTTAAAGACTAATGTTCATCAGATTAAAAAATTGCTAAACTATTTAGCTCATTAAAAAGGTAAGACGTAATGGAAAATGACAACATGGAACACACAAATTATTCAACAGACGATGCAATGCCAACACAAAATATAGCAGAAGATGATATGTTTGTACCTGTGGCACAAACAGGGGTGTTAGGCGTTGCTGGGACAACACAGTTAATCATTGCGTCTTTTTATTTACCGGGGCATGATGAACCGATTATTGTGAATGGTGAACGGGTTATCACAATTGGTCGGCGCGATCCCAAACGCCGTATCAGTCCGACAATTGATCTCACTGAAGATCAAGGTGCGAAACTCGGTGTATCGCGGATGCACGCTGAGATGAATTTCGTCAATGACCGTTATTATCTCAAAGATACAGGGAGTTCTAACGGAACATGGGTCAATGATACCAAGTTGCAACCCTATCAACCACATCCTGTCGCCACAGGCGATCAAATACGGATTGGTCAATTAGCAATTGTGGTGCATTTATCATTACCACAGCGCGATGAGAATGGTAGTATATCCACGATGATTGATAATAGTTTTGATACAGGCACAAATGCTTATCGCATTACGGATACAACAGGGGGCATCCTTGTTGAAGATGGAACGCTCGTCATCAGTAAATTGCGCGGACTCAGCACCTATCTGGAACGTCTAAGCCGTATTCATACCATTATCCGTGAAGCACAAAATCAACCGCCTACAACATTCACAGTCAAATCCATTCGCGTGCGCTCGGTTGACCAAGCTCTGATTATTGACATTGGAGAGGGCAAAGATTTCATGGACTTTATGGCAGATAAATTAGGCGAGTTTCTGGTTGTTCGAGATGGCAAAAAAACAGGCGATAAGAAGCAAACCGATAGTCTACAAAGATATACTGAGCCATTACAACAAATAGCCGATTATGCCCTACAAGAGCTTGTTTTCCGCTTTTTGAATGAACAACGGGATGACTATGTCAACAAACTAGCCCCACACTTCGATGCAATCTTAACGATGGAACTCGCGGCACAACGCACAACTAATTAATTGCATTGACACTTTATTTGTAAATAATACTGAAGGCAATGAATTGGCATGAGTGATTTTAACAAAGTTGTGCGAGGCTATCGGCTTAATGTTGAAATTGGAGCAGGTGGTTTTGGGACAGTGTATCATGCCTTTCAAGAAGTCTTGAAGCGCGAAGTCGCTGTTAAAGTTATCAAAGAAAAGTATGTTAATAATCCTCAGTTTGTGCGTCAATTTGAGGCAGAAGCGCGGATTATTGCACGCCTTGAACATTTTAACATCGTCACCTTATATGATTATTGGCGCGATCCAAACGGTGCGTATTTAATTATGCGCTGGTTGCGCGGGGGTAGCTTACGAGGTTATCTCAAGAAAAATGAACTCGATATTGCTCAGATGGTACGGGTGATTAACCAAACAGCCGCCGCTTTATCTTTCGCGCATCAACATAATGTAATCCACCGTGATATTAAACCTGAAAATATTTTGCTTGATCTTGAAGGCAATGCCTTCTTGACCGATTTTGGTATCGCAGTCGATTTGCGGAATCAAGATAGTGTCAATATGGAAAATATTTCTTTTGGATCGCCTGATTATGTTGCCCCAGAGCAACTCAAAGATAAGATTATTACGCCACGCTCTGATATTTATAGCCTTGGCATTATGTTATATGAGTTATTAGCAGGCGAGCGTCCGTTCGTCAGCAAAGACCCTAAAGAGATTATGAAGATGCAACTTTATAATCCTGTCCCGTCACTCAGGCTCAAACGCCCTGATTTACCGCCTGAAATTGATACTGTGATATGGCAATCCACCGCAAAGAACCCAAGCCATCGCTATGATAATGTGCTGGAGTTAGCTGTTGCTTTCCAGAATATTGCGCGCAAGATGGATAGTGTTCCTGAAAGTTATATCATCAACACGCAACGTTATAATCGGGCGCGTATGCCACAAGTCGTGGTTAATACCGTTGGTAGTATGAAGACTGAAAGTATGGGTTATGAAGGCGCACAAACAGCCCAACTAGATTCTGAAACAACTAAGTTTGAAATGGCTGATGGTCAAGAAACAGGTATTTTATTAGACGGGGTTCTTCATACGCCTAACTTTGCCGATGAGATGGCACAATCTGATGCGCTCGAAACAGGTATTTTACCGGATACGCGCAATGAAGATAATCGGGATAAAGATACGATTATTCTTCCTGATGAAACAGCAACGGAAGACATCATTGATACACCCGTTCAAGTTGTTGATACGGATGCCGAAGGGGAGTCATACGATACGGCTATTTTATTTGATGGCAACAGCTTGATGACACCGATACCTGCACCATCTGTTATCAATGATGAGCAACTCAACGAGATGTTGCAACAAGCCATCTCGCTGGATAATTCCCGTAATCTTGCAACCCTTGCAATTGAAGGCGAAGGACCTCCCAATCCATATAAGGGCTTGCGTGCCTTTGAGGAAGCCGATGCAGGTAGCTTCTTTGGACGTGAAGAGGTTGTGGCACAATTGGTTCAAGATTTTAGTGATAATCAAGACCGTTTTCTCGCATTGATTGGTCCATCTGGCAGTGGTAAATCGAGTGTTGTGCGGGCGGGTATGATTCCTGCGTTTCGTCGGGGCGCGGTGACAGGTTCTCAAGCATGGTTTTATAGCACGATGATGCCGCGTGATAATCCCTTCCGTGAATTACGAGAAGCGATCTTGCGCATATCAATGATTGCGCCTGAAAATTGGGGCAATATTTTAGAGAAAGATTTTAAAGGCTTACATACACTCCTCAATATGATCTTACCCGATGATGACTCTGAATTATTGTTATTCATTGACCAATTTGAGGAAGTATTCACGCTTGAAGAAGATGAAACCCGTCGGGAGCTTTTCCTCAATAGTTTATGGTTTGCTGTCAATCAAGCTAATAGCCGCTTGCGCTTAATTGTGACATTGCGTGCCGATTTCTATGACCGTCCACTGCATTATCCACAATTTGGGCAATTGCTCAAACAGCACACTGAAATTATGTTACCGCTCAGTTTACAAGAATTAGAATCAACCATCATTGAACCTGCCAATCGTGTGGGATTATTGGTTGAACCTGCGCTTAAAACAGCCATTCTGAATGATGTGCATAATCAACCGGGAGCATTGCCATTACTCCAATATGCCTTAACAGAATTGTATGATCGTAAAGCTCCTGAGCAACAAATGCTGACACTCGATCAATATACAGAAATCGGTGGCATTGAAGGGGCATTGGCGAAACGTGCTGAAGAAATTTTCCTGAATCTTAATGCCGATCAGCAAGCACTCGCCCGTCAATTATTCCTGCGTATTATCGCTATTGATGATAACGGTACAGTCACCCGTCGGCGCGTCCTATGGTCAGAAATGATGCAAGGGATTGAGAATCCTGAAACCTTGCAGACGGTAATTGACGCATTCAGCAAATATCGGCTACTCACAACAGATCGTGACCAAGCCACACGCTCACCAACGATTGAAGTTGCCCACGAAGCCTTGATAAAAGGGTGGCAACAACTGAGTCATTGGATTGAACAAAACCGTGCAGCACTCCAAAAACGGCAAGAATTGCGTATCGAAGCAGACCGTTGGCTCAGTAGCGACAATCAAGATAAAAGCTATCTGGTATCTGGTTTACGCTTAATCGAATTTGAAGCGTTACTCGATAATGATTTATTATCATTACGTCCAGAGGAACGCGATTATATCGCACAAAGTATTGCTGCTAGGCAAGCGACGATCAACCGTCAAAGACAGATTAATATTGCTTTGCGTGTCTTTTCTGCGGTGACATTAGTGTTATTCATCGCTGCCTTAGTTAGCTTTTTCTTTGCGAATGAGGCACGCGCGGATGCCGAAGCACAAGCGCAAGTGGCACAATCACGCGAACTGGCTGCGAGTTCACTGGCAAATCAATCCCAAAATGATTTAGCGCTCTTATTGGCTGTCGAAGCGATGGCAATTGAAGATACCTATGAATCGCGCAATAGCTTGCTCGTTTCCTTACAAAGTGATGCCTTAGTGCAACGTTATTTCCATGAGCATCCGAACGGCTTACGTGCCGTTGATTGGGATTCGACAGGAACAATTGCTGTTGCAGGCGGTTTATCAGGCAATGACAACACAATTTTACGCTGGGATATGACCACCAATACCCTGATTGGTGAACCACTCATTGGGCATACTTCATGGATTAACGACGTTCAGATTAGCCCCAATAATGAGATCATTGCATCTGCGAGTACCGATAGCACTGTTCGTTTATGGAATATGGAAACAGGGGCGTTGATTGCGACTTTAGAAGGGCATACCGCACCAGTACGCACGCTTGATTTCGCCTTAGATGGTCAGTCATTAGCGAGTGCAGGTGAAGATGGCACAATCATTATTTGGGATGTCGAGGCGCGTGTGATCGAACGCAGGATTGATAACACGCTCAATGATCGTGTTCTGACAACTTATGATCTTGATTTTAATAATGCAGGCACACGACTGATTACAGGCACAGATGATAATGCTGTTCGTATCTGGGATGTTGCTACAGGCGAAGTCATTTTAGAAATGCTTGGGCACAATAATTGGGTTTGGAGTGTGCAATATGATCCAACGGAAGCAGCCATTATTTCTGCTGATGATGATGGCGTTTTATTCTTCTGGAATGCACAAGATGGTACAGCATTAGTTGATCCCATCGCAACAAATAGCAGTATTTATGATGTATCGCTATCCTTTGATGGTGGTTTTATGGCAACTGCTGGCGCAGATGGTGTCATTATCATTTGGAGCTTGGCAGAGCAACTCAGTATTGTTGCTACTATTGATGCCCACCGAGATATTATCTGGGATGTTGAATTTAGTCCGAATGATTATCATTTATTGAGTGCGAGTAATGATGGTAATATGTTGCTCTCGCAATTAACAGCGATTCCACGCCCCGGCACACTCGCATTTGATACCAATCAGACCATTACAGAGTTTGAACTAGATACGGCTAATAATCGTGTTGTGCTGGCGGGTGTGCCATTCGGCATGAGCAGTAGTACCATACAAGTCTTAGACCGTGAATCCATTGAATTACTGTACGAGTTCAATATCGCTAGCATTTCAGAAGGCACAGATACATCGGCATTTATCGTGACGGATTTAGCACTTAGTGCTGATGGTTCAATGGGAGCAGTCGCGCTCACAACAGGGGAGGTTGCTCTATGGGATATGGTAAGCGGTGAACTGCGTTGGATTGATAGCCAACATGCAGCTATCCCCAAAGAGTTAGAATTTATCCCTGATGGCTCACAAGTTATTTCTGCTGATGAAACGGGGCAGATTGTTGTGTGGGATAGCGCAACTGGGCAAACCATCGAAACAACATTATATGCCCCTGATAGCGGTGTGACCGCCATGCGCGTTAGCCCTAATGGGCAATATTTGGCAATTGGTGGACGTGGCGCAATTATCTTATGGGATTTACCAGCAGAAACCCTTATCACAGATGCGATGACGACACATACCGATGCTGTAATCGCTTTACGTTTTGATGATGATAGTACGCTATTATTCTCAGCTAGTCGTGATCGTAGTCTCATCCAATGGGATGCTACCACAGGCGCATTTATACAACGCTTTGAAGGGCATAGTGATTGGGTATTAAGCCTTGATGTTGATACAGCACAAAATATCTTAGTTTCAGGTGATCGTACAGGTGCATTGCGCTTGTGGGAATTATCGACAGGGCGACCAATTGGCAATGCGCTACAAGGTCCTGCAGGCTGGTTAACAAATTTACACTTCATTGATGCAAGCACGGTTTTGGGTAGTAACCAAGATAATGGTGTGGTCTTATCATGGACGGTCAATAGCGATGATTGGATTGATTTAGCCTGTTCCATTAGCAATCGCGCATTGACACGCAATGAACAGCTACAATTCATCCGGTCAGATACCTATACCCCACGTTGCACAACACCATAATATGACTCATGAGGAGACATCATCACGATGTCTCCTTTTTCATTCCTCCTACAATCAAATAAGCATGTATAGGCGTTATATCAGCATTTTTTGCATCTTCTTCCATGATTTGCAATAATGCATTGTGTTGCAATTTCTTGTGAAGAATGCCTATACCACAATTTTAGATTGACGTTAAACTTATAGGGATTATTTACTTAACAATCGCTTTATATCTATTTAATGGAGGAAAAATGCGAAATTTACGTTTAAGTGTGCTATGGATAATGCTGGTAGTACTCAGTATTTCACTGATGAGTGTTAATGCTCAAATGGAATTGCCTGATCTTGATGGGCAAGTCATAACTGTCGCTGTCGAAAATGCCTACCCACCGTTCAATTTACTAGACGAAGAAACAGGTGATGCAGTCGGTTGGGATTACGATGTCATCGGTGAAATCTGCGTTCGCTTGAATTGTGTGCCAGAATACATCGAAACAAGCTGGGAAGGCATGATTGTTGCCGTCAGTGGTGGCGAATTTGATGTTGCTGGCGATGGTATCACCATCACCGAGGAACGCGCTGAAGTCGTCGATTTCTCAGGTGGATATGCTCAAATCGTCCAACGCTTGATGGTGGGTGTCGGTGAAAGTCGTTTTGCTACAGTTAACGATTTTGTAGATGGTGATTATGTTGTTGGCGTACAACTCGCAACCACCAACTTCTTAACCGCTCAAGAATTGCTTGGCGATGATCGCATCGTTGGTTTCAGTGATTTTGGGTCTGCTGTACAAGCGCTAATTTCAGGCGATATCGATGCTGTCATCATTGATGATGTAGCAGGACAAGGTTACGTTGGTGAAAATGACGATTCTGTTGTACTCCTTGCAGATGCGATTAGCTCCAATGAACAACTCGGCTTCATCTTTGAACCGGGCAGCGACCTTACAGCAGCCTTCGATGCAGCGCTCAGTAGCATGGTTGCAGATGGTTCACTCAACGACATCAATGAAGTTTGGGGATTCGGTCCTTATGCAGGGACAGATTTACTCCCTGACCTCGGCGGACAAGTGATAAGCGTTGCTGTGGAAAATGCTTATCCACCATTCAACTTGCTGGATGAAGAAACAGGCGAAGCAGTCGGTTGGGATTACGATGTCATTGATGAACTCTGCGCTCGTTTGAATTGTGTGCCAGAATACATCGAAACCAGTTGGGAAGGCATGATTGTTGCTGTCAGTGGTGGCGAATTTGATGTTGCTGGCGATGGTATCACCATCACCGAAGATCGCGCCGAAGTGGTTGATTTCTCAATCGGATATGCTCAAATTGTCCAACGCTTGATGGTGGGTATCGGTGAAGATCGTTTTGTTACTGTCGATGACTTTGTAGCAGGTGATTTTGTTGTTGGTGTACAACTCGCAACCACCAACTTCTTGACCGCTCAAGAACTCGTTGGCGATGATCGCATCGTTGGTTTCAGTGACTTTGGGTCGGCTGTACAAGCGCTGATTTCAGGCGATATCGATGCTGTCATCATTGATGATGTGGCAGGACAAGGTTACGTTGGTGAAAATGATGATTCTGTCGAATTATTGCTTGATCCTATCAGTTCCGATGAAGCCCTCGGTTTCATTTTTGAACCGGGTAGTGACCTTGTAGAACCTTTCAATGCTGCCCTTCGTAGCATGGCAACCGATGGGTCACTTAATGACATCAATGAAATTTGGGGCTTTGGTCCTTACGCAGGTGACTTAAACTAATTATGTGGCAGGATGTATCGTAAATCGCTACATCTAACATGGTAATTTGGCTAAAAGGTGCATGTAACTTGTGCGCCTTTTAGCTTAATAATGACTTACCTTAAAATTAATTTTATGACAAAACACAAGAGGTGTTATTTTGTCTGCGCCCACTAAACGGGAGGACATAAAGTCTATCCGCTACAATTTCCAAAAACTTATACCGTTTTACTTAACATTTTTACTAAGGAACAAGCTGTCTCACTATAATACTTATTTATGAATTTGCTCATCAAAAAGAAAATGAAATCTTATGACAGACGCATCTCAAGATCATGATTTAACAGATGTTAAAAGCAAAGCACGCGAGCGCGTTGTTTTCACGAATGCTTATACCGCACCTTATTGGCTCATCATAATGATATTGGGGTGGTTCTATATCATCTATCAGATGAGTATCAATGAAGATTATAGTGCCGCTTATGAGCAAATTAAGGGTGGCGTTCCACTGACTATTTGGCTGGCATTGGCATCGTATATTCTGGCACTCATCATTGGTCTGGTCACGGGTATTATTCGTGCGTTCCCACCTGAACCTCCAGAAACAAAATTACCACCTAAGTTATTAGCACGCCGTATTGGGCATGTAGGCGTGTATCATATTGTTTCAGTCTACATTGAATTTATGCGTGGGATTCCACCACTCGTTTTTCTTTTGATTGCGGGTTTTATTGTTGTCCCCATCATCAGAGACCCGATTATTGCAGCATTAGATGTCACCTATGTGCCGTTTTACAATACCCTCATCCAACCTTTATTAAATGGTATCTTCAATCAAGATATACAGGGCTTCGATTGGCTATTCCGTGAATATGGCGTAATTGAAGAATTACGTTGGCGTGGTCGTGACCCTGCAACAGCGATTGCTGGCTTAGGCTTAATCTATGGCGCATTTTTATCAGAAGTTTTCCGTGCAGGGATTCAAGCTGTTCCGCGTGGACAATTTGAAGCAGCCCAATCAGTCGGGATGACCTACTATCAAACCTTGCGATTTATCGTTATTCCGCAAGCAATCCGTAATGTATTACCGCCATTAGGCAATAACTTTATCTCGATGATTAAGGACACATCGCTTGTAACCATCCTTGGTACAACCGACATCACACAAATTGCACGGCGCTGGTCGGGGAGTCAGTTTACCTATCTGGAAACCTATGCCGTTTTGTCAATGGTGTACCTCACGATGACAATTTCAGGCTCGTTATTAATTCAAGTGATGGAACGTCGTTTACGTAAATTTGCCAAAAAGTGACCCTAAAAATAGAGGCGTATTTTATATGCGCCTTTGAAACTCCGTGATTCATATTTTTCTTAACTTGATGCCTATAGAATCAAGAAATGTACACATATTTCTTAATTTTCTTTGTACACTTCGTGGCTTAGTGGCGAAAAATCACTTTAAAATATACTTTTTAGCTTACTTCATATCACATTAAACGTATTACAATTCTTGTGCAGAATACCCAAAGAATAGCGCTTAATGTTTGACAAACAAAAAAATCGCGTTATTATCATAGTTAAGCGGTTAACTATTGATTACTACTAAATATTTTGGTTATTTTTTATGCCAACCTTACAAGATGTCGCCAAGCGTGCAGGTGTATCAACAGCAACGGTTTCCAAAGTTCTATCGAATACACCTTATTTTAGCGATAGCACACGCGATAAGGTGATGGATGCGGTGCGAGCATTGGATTATCGTCCCAATTTGGCAGCACGCGCACTCTCATCTGGCAAAACAAATATCATCGCAGTGGTTTTTCCATACATATTTGATGCAATCTTTAAAGACCCGCTTGTCATGCGAATGCTCGAAGGTATTGAATCGGTTTGTACCGAGCAAGATTATAATATTTTGCTGAGTACACCCCGTCTACAAGATGGCAAACCAGACGATCATTATCTGCGCTTGCTACAAAGTGGTTATATCGAAGGTGTCATCGCCATTGATAACATTCAATCGTTCTCATTTGCTCAATCCAGCGAAAGCCATAATGTGCCTGCGGTTATTTTGGGGCATCACGCTGGCGATTATCGTGTTGAGACCGATAACTTTGCTGGTGGTGTATTATTAATGGAACACGTTTTGAGTTATGGGCATCGGCGGATTGGCATTATTAGTGTAAATCCTGATGTGAATATGGCAATCCAACTGCGTTTAGATGGCATGTTATCCGCCGTCGATGATGCGAACCTAGATATTGAGATACCGATGATGGATAGTGATTTTTCTGTGAAGGGTGGGGCGCAAGCAGCACGACAACTCTTGCAAGATCATCCTGATTTAAGTGTTATCATTTGCTTAAATGACCGCATGGCAATTGGTGCAATGAGTGCTATGCAACAAATGGGCTTACACATCCCAGATGATATATCGGTTATTGGTTATGATGATATTCCAATGGCAGCCACAACCCAGCCATTACTCACGACCATTAATCAGAAACCTGTCGAACTCGGCAGAGCCGCCGCAGAAATTATGCTCAAGCGGCTTAACGGCGCAAAGCCATCAAACGTTGTGATTTCTCCTGTGATTGTCACACGCCAATCACTAGCAGCACAACGATAAAATGGGGTAGAGGCATTGTGATCTCTATCAAAAGACGTATTTTTAAATTCTATAGGAGAGTTTTGTATGAAACGTGCTTTATTTCTCGTGCTCATCGTAGCACTTTTACTCCCAACTACCTTGGTAGTCATGGGTCAATCTGATGAAGATGTCACCTTGCGCTGGCGTACTCGTCCAGACAACCAAGCTGAAATTGATGTTTATAGTTCCGCTAGTGAAACCATTGATGCTGAATGGGACGGCGTAGCACTCGCTTACGAACCCGGTGGTTCTGAAGGTGCTGGTTACCAAGATGTTCTGATTGCTGAACTCGAAGCAGGCACAGCGCCAGACGTTTTCTGGATCCCCGGAACTGACGTTGCACGTTTCGCAGCTAGTGGTTTGATCCTCAACCTCGCTGACGTTGCAGCAGGCGACGAAGATTATAGCGCAGATGATTTCTACGCAGGTCCTATGGGCTTCTTGACCACCCAATTACCAGATGCTGAAGGTGATGCACTCTGGGGTCTCCCACGCGATGTATCCGCATTTGGTATGTACTACAATGCTGATCTCTTCGACGAAGCTGGTTTAGATTACCCAGAAACAGGCTGGACATGGGAAGAATTCCAAACCGCAGCAGCAGAAATTTCAGCACTCGGTGACGATGTTGATGGTTTCGGTATGAATTCATGGTGGGCAAACTGGGGTTACTTCGTGAACTCAGCAGGTAGTAGCTTCTTCAATGAAGATTACACCGCTTGTGGTTTAAATAACGATGCAACCATCGCAGGTCTCGAATTTGCACAAAGTTTCTATGAAAATGGTTACGCAACCCCTTGGAATGGTGACGCAGAAGGTCCTTTCTTGGCTGGTCAAGTTGGTATGTACTTGAATGGTCGTTGGGGTACACCTAGCGTTATCGCTAATGCTGCTTTCAATTGGAACGTTGCATCATTACCAGTTGGACCAAGTGGTGAACAAACCAACTGGTTATTCTGGGGTGCTTATGTTGTGAACGCAAACACCGAAAACCCAGCAGAAGCATGGGACTTAGTAACCCGTTTGACCAGTGCAGAAATCCAAGGTCAAATTGCAAGCCTCGGCGCTAACATTCCTAGCCGTGCAACCGACGAAGCAATCGAATTGTTCCTCGGTACATTGCCAGAAAGTGGCGTAAACAACCAAGCATTCGTTGATGGTACAACCTCAGCAGATGTTCGCACAGAAGCACCTTTGTTCTTCGGCGATTGGTCAGCAATTGATAACGCATATGCAACAGGCATCGGCGAAATCTTCAATGGCAATCTCTCACCAGAAGAATTTGCAGGTACAATCTGTGACACCGTTTCCGCTAATTTTGACGATATGGGCGAATAATTTCGCTTTTTATCTCGTAACACACGGTGCTAGGCAATTGCCTAGCACCCCCTTTGACGCTAAAAATGATACTTACTCTGTCTTATTAAAAAGCTGATTTTTAGATCGTGTGTGAAAGATATGCCTTGTAGTGTAGCGGGTTCGCTATAGCAACCTTTACAATTACAATCGCATCATTTTCATACGAGCTAGAGATCATATTTATAAATTCCCCTCAATCAAACAAAACGAGAAAAGGTGTCTGTGATGACCACCACCGCGATCAAACCCAAAAATACCGATGAACGCCCCTTATCTGTCATCTTGAGTGCTGGTTGGCATCTCATCTTGATGATTTTTCTCGGATGGCTTGCGCTAACCGTTTTTCAGATGGATGAATTAAGCATTCTCGGTAAATCAGCAGACCTTGGTAAACCTGTTCAATATTTTCTAGGATTCGCTATCCTCATTCCCTTTGTGCTGGCAGGATTAGGCACAGTGTTGATGTTTCGGCGCAATAACGACGGGCGCTATTTATCCCTCACGGTTAACTTTGGCGGATTCGCACTAAGTCTGTTTGCATTATTGGCAATTTGGGGTGTGTTTAATTCCTTCGAGCGCATCGTTGATATTGTTTTAGCAAATGGCACTATGGCACTATTAGGGCTGGCAGGGGCTTATGGACTCTTTTGGTTCTTCGGGCGCTTAGATGAAAATAGTAATATCCGTGCGATTGGTGAACGCATCGCAGTGGGTATCGCCATGCTAACAGTGATTTACTTATTATTCCGAGGCACAATCGGCAATCCAGAATTTGAGAATTTCAATATTTTGACAGGGATTGGCTACATTTTATCGCGCTATATCAATGAAGCCTCCGCTATAACCGCATGGACGACTACGATTGCTGCTGCGATTTTTGCTTATTTTAGCTGGGACTTGCTGCATCTTGGCGAGTACTTTGGCGAAACACCCGATCAGCGCAGTGCATGGCAAGGCTGGTTCATGCTATCGCCGAATATTATCGGTTTCATGATGTTTTTTGCTGCACCTTTATTATTGTCACTCTATTTAAGTTTTACCGATGGCACAGTCGGATCAGCGCCTAATTTTAACGGTGTTGCCAATTATGCCAACATTCTATCCTTAGAAATGGTAACAACAACTGATACCGAGATTTTTGCTCAAACAACACTCAGCGATGATTTTGTCTTACTGGGTGAAATTACATTGCAAGATACCCGTTATGTATTTGGGGCAAAAGATCGCCTATTCTGGATTAGTTTGCGGAATACATTGTTGTTCTGTTTATTTTTACTCCCGTTAGCCGTTGTCCCTGCGATAGGGATGGCGCTAATCCTCAATTCCAAATTACCGGGGGTTAAATTTTTCCGCGCTGTATACTTCTTACCCTCCGTTGCTGCGGTAGTGGGGACATCACTCATTTGGCGCTGGCTCTACACGCCAACGACAGGCTACATTGATTATGCCCTCAGTACCTTATGGAGTTGGTTCGGGCAACCTGCTCCCGAAATTGGCTGGTTGAGTGATCCGCAATGGGTGCTGGTTTCGATTGTCATTTTGGCAGCTTGGCAAGTGGTCGGCTATAACACAGTCTTGGTATTAGCAGGTTTGCAAGGGATTCCTATTACACTTTATGAAGCAGCCCAAATTGATGGCGCAAATAAATGGAATCAATTTTGGAGTGTCACCTTGCCGATGCTACAACCAACGCTATTCTTCGTGCTGATTACAACAATGGTCACCGGTTTACAAGTTTTCAATGAACCCTATACCTTGTTTCCAGCGCGTCCAATCCCAGAGAATGCGACCACATCCGTTTATTATATGTATGTACAAGGCTTTAATAACTTTAACTTTGGATATGCCTCATCCGTCGCATGGATTCTATTTATCATCATCTTTGGTCTGACATTGCTTCAGTTCCGCTTCAATAGTAATGAGGCATATGACTAATGCCTTTGCATAGTGTCACACCTATTTTTCAAAATGCAGCGATTGATGCGCGTTTGAATCAGCAGATTCATTTTAAGATGGATTGTTACCAAGCTGTTGGCTCATTCAAGATACGTGGTATCGGCGCACTCTGTCAGCACGCCCAAGCCGAGGGCAAATCGCGCCTAATTTCATCATCAGGGGGTAATGCAGGGTATGCAGCCGCTTACGCGGGTAAACAGCTTGGCATCCCTGTTACAGTCGTTGTGCCAAATACGACCTCAGAAACAGCTATTCAACGCATGCGCGAACAAGATGCGGAAGTTATCATTCATGGCAATGTTTGGAATGAAGCCGATGCTCACGCACAAGCACTGGTTGCTGAAAATGATAATGCCTATATTCATCCCTTTGATAATCCGATTATTTGGGATGGTCACGCCACAATTATCCATGAAGCTGTTACGCAAATCAGCAAACCTGATGCAGTGGTTGTTGCTGTCGGTGGGGGTGGTCTATTGGCAGGTGTTCTTACGGGGATGCACGCCCATAATTGGCACGATGTTCCTGTGATTGCTGTTGAAACTGAGGGCGCAGCATCTTTTGCTGCAACAGCGAATACAGGCGTATTAACCCGTATCACGGAAATTACATCCATTGCGAAAACACTCGGTGCATTACAAGTGGCAGATGCGTTGGTCGATTGGCTGGATAAACACCCCATTACGGCGGTACAGGTCAGCGATGCCGATGCGGTCAATGCCTGTTTACAATTTGCGGATGATTTCCGTGCGATTGTTGAGCCAGCATGTGGCGCAGCACTCTCGCTCGTTTACGATAAGAGCCATTATCTGCAAGATTATGATAATGTGCTAATGATTGTCTGCGGTGGCGCAGGCGCAACCATCCAACAACTTTTGAGATGGCAGGAGCTTTCTTATGCAAACTAATTCAAATACACAATCTTTTTTGGGTGATCTCACATGGGGGACGATTATATCGCGCTTAATTGCCTATGTGCTATTAACATTCTTTGGCTTTTTGATGATTTTCCCATTTTTGTATATGTTATCAACATCACTCAAAACCAGTGATGATGTGTTCCGTTATCCCCCAGCACTCTTACCGTATACACAAGAGGTCACAGTTTTTGAAGGTGCAGACCTGCCATTGTATGAGTTTGAAATTGATGGCGAAATACGCGAATTAGTCAGCACAGGCGAAAACACACGTTTTGGTTTCTTTGCAACGAGTGAACAAATCAATGTGGATGATGCGCGTAGTAGTCCATTAACAGCAGAAATCCCCTTAGATGATGCCGTTGAAACGGGTGAGGTTGTCACACTCCAAAACAGTGCTGGCGAAGACGAAGCATTTGATGTGTATGAGGTCACAATTGATGGCGCAGTACAGACCTTATTATTGGCATATCGCGGGTCAAAAACCCTGTTCGTTGATCCGAGTAATCCTCAAATCAATGTTTTCGGCATTGAGCGTACCGCCGAAAAAGTAGAATTTGTAGAATTCCAAACAGAAAATTACGATGCTTTCTTTGATCTAAACTTAGACCGCGCCTTAGTCAACACAACCTTAGTCACAACATTGGTTGTAGCGGGTCAATTGGTAACGTCCATCTTTGGTGGGTATGCGTTTAGCCGTGTACAATTCCGAGGACGTGACACACTATTTTTGGCGTACTTAGGTAGTATCATGATTCCATTTGTGGTGCTTATCATCCCTGTATATCGCTTGATGGTGATCCTTGATTGGCAAGGTCTGATTGTTTCGTTGATCGTCCCTTGGATTTTCACCGCGTATGGCACATTCTTAATGCGTCAATTTTTCATCAGTATTCCTAAAGAAATTGAAGAAGCTGCACTTATTGATGGGGCGAGTCGTTTTCGTATTTTGTGGCAAATTTTTGTCCCACTCAGTAAACCAGCGATTGCGACTTTGGCGATTTTCAGTTTCTTATATGCTTGGAATAGTTTCTTATGGCCCTTGCTGATTATCGGTGAAGGCAATGTGGATAACCATGTTCTGACGCTATCCTTAATTCGCTTGAGCAACATTGCAGCAGATCGCCCGAATATTGTATTAACAGGGGCAGCAATTGCCATCTTACCACCGATGATTATCTTTGTCTTAGCACAAAAATACTTCATTGAAGGGGTTGCAAGCAGTGGTTTGAAAGGCTAAAGACCCTGCCGAGGATCGACCTTTGCAAAAAGGGTAATATATCAAACATACAAAAAGCACTGGTAGTTTATTGCCAGTGCTTTTTTGTGCTAACAAGGTATCGTGACTTAATGTTCAGGCGCAATATGATACGGAACATCAATCACAATGATGTCATCCTCAACCGATAGTAAGCGGTTTTGCAACAAGTCTGCGGTCTGGTTATGTAACCATTTAGCGGCTGTTGACGATGGAATAAATTCAGGAATCACAATCGTAATCAATTGGTCAGGAAATTCTTCATGATTGACATATTCAATGTAATCAACCAATGGTGTTAAAATATCGCGGAAATCGTAATCAATGATGACCAATTTCACGCCTTCTGTTAATTCAGGGAATTGTTCCCAGCGTTTATCAATCCGTTTGTGCATAGCAGGGTTGGTTGCAATAGCTACTGCACGAACATCGTCAGCGAAGCGATGGGCATATTTGAGCGCACGCAATGTCCCGCGATGAATATCCCCAATAGGAACAATAGCAACATTCGCAATATCGGATATATCAGAGGCAGTCACTTGCTCAATCGTCAATGACTGGGCGACCAGTTTATAATGTTCATGTATTTTGTAGAACATATAAACGAGTGCAGGAATCGCCAGTGCAATAATCCATGCACCATCAACAAATTTGGTAGCCAGCAAGATGATAAACACGATACCTGTTGTAATCGCACCGAGGACATTCAAGGCTTGTTTCCAGCGCCAACCATCTTCATGATGAATATGTGTAACGCCTGTGAAGGCTGTTTCACCGGGTGCCAATTTACCAACCTTGCCCATCAGAAGCGCCATACCTGCTTGTGATAAGGTAAAACTGAGCATGACACCGATAGCATATAGAGGCAGCATCGCAATTTCATCGCCTTGGAAAATCACAACAATGATCGACGAAATAATCGCTAAGACAATAATCCCCGAACTATAGACCAGACGGTCTCCACGATTTTGCATCCAACGGGGCATGAAACCATCACGCGCTAAGAATGAACTCAAGCGCGGAAAATCTTGGTAGCCTGTATTAGCAGCAAGGAATAAAATGAGTGCTGTGAATAATTGTACCCAGTAGTACAAAAACCCACCCCCTGTAATATTCCGTGTCATCTGCGAGAGGATACTTTCACCTGCTTCGGATGGAATTAAGCTCATGTGGGTTGCAAGGAATGTGATGCCAACAAAGAGTGACATCGCAATTGTACCCATCGCAACCATCGTGAGTGAGGCATTTTTACTTTCTGGTGCTTTGAATGCTTGTACCCCATTGCTAATCGCTTCAATCCCTGTCAATGCCGTACAACCGCCTGCGAAAGCACGTAATAGCAACCAGATATAAGCAAATCCTTCAAACGATTGTGTTGCTGCGACAGTTTCTTCCAATTGTGGGAGGGGAGCAGCGCCAAATAGACCGAACATCCGCACAAACCCTAGACCAATTACTGCCAATACGCCAACAACGAAAGCATAGGTTGGGATTGCAAAGACTGTACCACTTTCTTTTGCACCCCGTAGATTAATCCATGTGATAAAAGCAATTGCTCCTAGCGCTACCCAAATACGATAATCATGTACTTCAGGGAAGGCAGATGTTACAGCACGCACCCCTGCGGATACGGATACGGATACAGTCAAAATATAATCGGTCAGCAATGCACCACCAGCTAACAAGGATGGGTACATCCCTAGGTTGTCTTTAGCAACCGTGTAAGCACCACCACCATCAGGATAATGAAAAATGGTCTGGATGTAACTAAAAATAACTAACAACACTAAGGCAGCCACACCCATTGCCAAAGGTAAAGTCATGGCGAGTGCGCCACTGCCTAAGACAACCAACACACTCATGATTGCTTCGGTAGCGTAAGCATTACTACTAATCGGATCAGATGCAAAAACTGCTAATGCGCGCACTTTATCAAGGCGCTCGTGCATTTCTTGACTCGTCGGGAAAGGTTCACCGATCAACGTTCGTTTAACATCTTGCATATTCATATAGAATGACACCTTTAATGATAGATTGTAACTCGGTAAGAATGGCAGAAATATATCATCAAAGAGGTCAAAAATGTGTCAAGCTACATTGGAAGGGGGTCAAGAAAGTGTCAAGACTCTATCCAAGCGTGTCTTGATGTTTTTTGCAGCAAGATGATAACTAATCTGTGTCATCTGAACGGAATTTAGCAAGCTGTACCAATACCAGTGTACCAATTACAAAGCTAGCAATAACAATGATGGAAATACTATCTCTTGCCGTCAGATGATCTTCTAAAGTCATCACAATCAATACGATGAGCAAGGTTATGCCAAATAATATTTTGAATAGTGTATAGTGATTCCACTGATTATTAGTATTTTTTTCTTTTGATAACATGCGGTCTTAATCCTTCTGGAGCAGCATATTTTGCGCTCACAATAATCATCATAGTGTATCTGTATTCAATAGATGTATTCTAAATGACAATCAGTCAAGAAGGGTTCAAGATAGTGGTGATTCATGTCAAGAAGTTATAAACAGTCAGTCGTAATTCTATTTTGAGATGACGAAAAAAGAACTATTGATTGTAAACTATACAACTTATCTCATCGAATCACGTAATACATTGTAAATAAAACTTGATTATCTTACCGTATAATAGATAGCATGATTCTATAGATCGTGCAATTTTCGGCGGAAATCCCATTGGATGTGCCGACAACACCTTTATTTTGTAGGGAAGCGCAATGGCGCATCCACGAAAGTATGTAACAGAATGAAGCACTAACAAACATATCGTATATTTTCGCAATAAAATATAACAATACGAGCAAATAAGCTAAATTTGAGTAAGTTATAAAGGCGTAGCATGAGAAACATACCATCAGACAAAGCCTACGATGTAGCCATCATTGGCTCTGGTTTTGCAGGCACAACATTAGCGAGCATCCTCGCACGACAAGGCTTACAGGTTGTTGTATTTGAAGCAAAAGAGCATCCAAAATTTTCAATCGGTGAATCCATGATTTTGGAAACATCGGAAACCATGCGAACGCTTGCAGAATTTTACGATGTGCCTGAACTTGCTTACTTTAGTTCAGAAAATTTTGCGGACTATATCGGGACATCACACGGTGTGAAACGCCATTTTAGCTATTTACATCATACGATGAATCAAGATCAGCATGATCGGCAGCGCACATTGCAGGCTGTCATCCCTAAAGAACCTCATGGACATGAATTACATCTCTTTCGGCAAGATAGCGATGCACTGATGCTGGCAACGGCTATTCGTTATGGAGCAACCGTTCATCAAAATACACCGATCACAGAAATTGCTATTGATCCTGATGGCATTACGATACACACCCATAAAAATGAGCATGTTCAGGCGAACTATGTTGTGGATGCAAGCGGATTTCGTTCACCTATTGCACAAAAACTTGATTTACGCGTATATGACCAACAAACACAATCACGGGCTATTTTTACACATATGATTGATGTTGCTAATTTCCATGATATTAGTGCCTCACGCGAAGCCTATGCAATTCCATTTTCGTTGGATGAAGGCACATTGCATCATGTGTTTGATGGCGGATGGTTATGGATTATTCCGTTTAACAATCATTCACGCTCGACCAATCATACAATCAGCGTTGGTTTATTGCTCGACCCGCGCAAATATCCTGTTCGTGATGATCTAACACCTGAAGCCGAATTTTTCAGTTTTATAGACCAGTATCCAGCTATGGCTGCCCAATTCAAAGATGCCAAAGCAATCCGAGGGTGGGTGCGGACACAACGCATTCAATATGGGAGTAAGCAGATTGTCGGTGATCGTTGGGCATTATTAGGACATGCAGCAGGATTCATTGATCCGCTCTATTCCAAGGGCTTATACAACTCACTCACTGCCGTATCCATGCTATCTCATTTATTACTCAAGGCACAAAAGACAGGAGATTTTTCTGCGGATGCCTTCGCGCCACTCGCCACTGTCACACAAAATTATCTCAGTATGAATGATCGACTCGTTGCTAATTCCTATCGTGCCTTCAAACATCCTGATTTATGGCAAGTCTATTCTGTGGTATGGCTATTAGGGGCTTATACGGAATTGGTTAAGCTGATGAGTATGCGCTCCCATCATCAAGATGACCATGATGCCTATTATCAGGAACTTTGCGGATTACAACTTGCAGGAGGCGGTTTCGCTGGATATTTCCGCATTGCACATGCTATTGACGAGATGATGCAAACGCTTGATCTCGATAACGAAAATGATGTACAGCATGTTGTACGCCAAGCCTCCACCTTATTACGGGATTTAGATTGGATTCCTGATCCATTCATTGCCGTATTAGATGGGGCAGTGACCTTACCCCGCACCAAATTACGCCTCAGCTTATTGCATCCGAAAAATGGCTTTTTACGCACAGGCGATTATCGCCGTCATTTCTTTGGTGATGCCAATATGCTGGATGTGATTCAGGAATTTATCACTGAAAAAATGCACTATTCGCAAACGGCTTTACGCAAACGTCGCACACAGTAAAATATGGCTGATAAATGATGCAACGCCTACATTGAAGGGTTAAATTGATGTGTCTGAAAACCCAAGTGGAAATATAGAGATATGAGCATTAAGTTACGGGATCTTGTAGACGATGATTTGCTACTTTTCTTCACTCATCAACAGAATGAAAGCGCACAACATATGGCAGCTTTCATCTCAAAAAATCCCGATGATAAAGCTGCTTTCATGGCACATTGGTCAAGCATTCGGGCGAATGATACGATTATTATCAAGACAATTCTATTTGACGAACGGGTTGTTGGGCATGTCCTAAGTTTTATAATGGACGATCAGCGCGAAATTAGTTATTGGATTGATAGTAGCTATTGGGGGAAAGGCATTGCTACTGCTGCGTTATCCGCCTATTTAGAGATTGTGGCAGATCGTCCACTTATGGGCAGAGTTGCAAAAGATAATATCGCCTCAAAACGTGTGTTAGAAAAATGTGGTTTTACAGTAATCGGAGTAGGCAAGGGCTTTGCTAATGCACGCAATGCAGAGATTGAAGAGTATATCTTAGAACTAGCTTGATAGTAACTGCTCAGATTTTAGGTCAACCTGAGCAGTTAAAATTCGCCAGCATTATCATGTTTTAGCCCGATTATTGTCTTCTTGAGGCTATCATTTTTCTATGTTTACAACAGAATGGACAAAATCTTAGTGTGAGGCTTGCATGACGAAAATTTTCTCAAAGTAGAAGCCACCATCGTCTTGTTGTTCACCCATTGCAGCGACTTCGACCATTTCGCCTTGTCGGCTGACTTCAATTGACCAACCATCGGCAGTCACATTATCAGCCACTTTAAACGCCATACCATCGGCATTGATGGTCACTTTATCACCTGCAAGTAATAATTCGCCAGCAGTGGGTAGGGTGTGGAAATCGGGATCAAAGGCTTCAGGTGGAATTGTTATCAGTTTTTGTTTCACTTTTTGTATTCCTACATCATTGAATTTTGTAATCTATGATAGCAGGTTTATAGCAGAGAGGGCGAGACTGAATGCCTCGCCCTCATCAATTTAGCGGTAGGTACACTTAATCAGCAAGTGTTGAGGTATCCCCGACATCTTCACCCATTGCTTGCGCTTTGAGGATACGACGCATGATTTTACCTGAGCGTGTTTTCGGTAAGCTATCAACAAATTCGATTTGGGCAGGTTTTGCAATCGGACCGACTTCTTCACCGACATGATTTTTCAATTCTTCGGCAAGTTCATCACTGGGTTCATAACCCGAAACCAAGATGCAATAGGCGTAAATCACATTACCCTTGAGATCATCAGGCACAGCAATCACGGCGGATTCTGCAACAGCGCGATGGCTCACTAAGCCCGATTCGACTTCAGCCGTCCCAAGGCGATAGCCACTGACTTTGATGACATCATCATTACGACCAATCACCCAGAAATAGCCATCTTCATCTTTACGGGCAGTATCACCTGCGAGATACCAACCAAATTTCTCGTATTTTTTCCAATATTGGTCAAGGAAGCGTTGGTCATCACCCCAGACAGTACGCAGCATTGAGGGCCAAGGTCCTTGAATGACCAATTCGCCATCTTCACCGGGTTCACACGAGCGCCCATCATCTTTGACGACATCGACTTTAATGCCGGGGAAGGGACGGGTGGCGCTACCCGGTTTTAGGCTGACACTGGGCAAGGGTGTAATCATGAAGCCACCTGTTTCCGTTTGCCACCATGTATCCATGATAGGGCAGGTTTCATTGCCGACAACCGTATGATACCAGCGCCACGCTTCGGGATTAATCGGTTCACCCACTGAGCCAAGCAAACGTAAGCTACTGAGGTCATGGCGTTGTACCCACGCATCACCAAAGCGCATCAAACCACGAATAGCAGTTGGTGCAGTATAGAGAATCGTCACCCCATATTCTTCAACAATGCGCCACCAACGGTCAGGATAAGGATAGGTTGGTGCGCCTTCATAGATGATACTGGTTGCGCCTAAAATCAATGGTGCATAAACGATGTAGCTATGTCCTGTGATCCAACCGGGGTCAGCAGCGCACCACCAACGGTCATCATCTTTAATATCAAATGTCCATTTGAGTGTCGTTGATGTATAGACTTGATAACCACCATGTGTATGCAAAACACCTTTCGGTTTGCCTGTTGTGCCTGATGTGTAGAGGATGAAGAGGGGGTCTTCGGCATCCATCACTTCAGTTTCGGCATTTCTGCCAGCGATAGGCAACGCCATTAGTTCGTGCCACCAATAATCGCGCCCTTGCTCCATATTGATGTCTTGTTTGGTGCGTTGTACAACGATCACTTTTTCAACAACAGGGGAGCGCTTGACCGCTTCATCCGCCGTATCTTTGAGATTCACAGTTTTACCACGTAACCATGAGCCATCTTGTGTAATCAATAATTTTGATTTTGCATCTTCAATACGATCAGCGAGGGCTTGGTCACTAAAACCTCCGTAGACAACACTATGCGGTGCGCCGACTTTGGCACAGGCAAGCATCGCAATCACAATTTCAACGACCCGTCCCATATAAATGGTAACCGTATCGCCTTTTTTGACACCCATTCCGCGCAAGACATTGGCAAATTTATTAACTTCTTGCCATAAACGCCAATAAGACATCGTGATTTTCGTACCATCTTCGCCTTCCCAGATGATCGCCAATTTATTCTTGCGCCATGTTTTAACATGACGATCAAGCGCGTTATGGACGATATTGGTCTGTGCGCCGACAAACCACTTATAGAAAGGGGCATTGCTATCATCAATGACCTTATCCCATTTTTTGTAC
Source organism: Phototrophicaceae bacterium (assembly GCA_049680565.1). Classification (GTDB taxonomy): domain Bacteria; phylum Chloroflexota; class Anaerolineae; order Aggregatilineales; family Phototrophicaceae; genus JAUZRW01. The sequence goes on along the minus strand of JBAUIA010000167.1, from coordinate 2,205 downwards.
CACTCAAGCTCTTCAGCACGTTCTGCCCAAAAACCTTCTAAATCATCTTCGGCTTCTTTATAGACTTCATTGTAATCAGGGACGTGAGCGTTCTGAATCACATCTTCTGTGGGGTGATACCATTCGCTTGTTGGCGGGGAAAATTGTTCAGTTGCCATTAAAGCATTCTCCTTAACAAAATTTAGTTTAAGTGTGACATCTTGTTTCCACAGATTATAGGCGATTTAGTGCGTAGGGGCAAAGAAAATTACGAAGTGGCATAGACCAATTTTGATGCTCAGTGACCGAAAATAATTTTTGAGGAAACAAAAAACATGATATGTGATATGACCTATCCCAACACTATACTTTAAAGCATTTTGACCACAGAGGCGCAAAGACGCAGAGAAATTTAAAAAAAATACGCGCTTATGAATGTCTATCATAAGCGCCTATTTTACATTTATGCAATTATAGCGCTATGGCGTAGCACACCACTATTATGCGATCAGCTTAACCGAAAGCGACGCTGGTCAATGCGTCGTTGTAGGTGAAAAGTTGTGATGCTTCAAAGAAACGGTTCACTTCGATTTCAGCATTTTCGACAGAATCGGATGCGTGAACGAGATTGGCTTGGATGCTCATGCCGAAATCTCCACGAATGCTACCGGGTTCTGCTTCGATTGAGTTGGTGATGCCCACGATACGGCGCACAGCTTCCACACAATTTGGACCATGTAAGCAGAGTGCCACAACAGGGGTTGCTTGCATGAAGCTACGCAATTCTGGGTAGAATGGTTTATCGGTCAAATGTGCATAATGTTCAGCGACGATCTCATCACTGAGTTCCATCATTTTTAAGCCAGCGATATGCAAGCCTTTTTCTTCAAAACGGGTGATGATTTTGCCAACGAAATCGCGTTGAATAGCATCAGGTTTAATGAGGACGAGTGTACGTTCCATAGGGTATTTTCTCCAAAAAGTGATTTTGTGTGAATGAACGAGGCGGATTATATCAGATTTTGCCTGTATATCAGTGGTGAGTTCTCATTACACGGTGAAATGAAAACATCATCTATCAGGTTAAACATCATCAGCAGGGAGGATGCGTCGTAAGAAAGGCTTAATGTCATGTTCTGGCATTTTGTAATCACGGAGTAACTGCATCATATCTGGCACAGATTTACCATGTAATTGGTGAAATATATCATCAGGTAGATAATCAGGGATAGTTTCGCCTAAACGGACAACGCCTTTAACCGATAATTCAATATCTAAGCGTGAGATCGTATCGCCGTAATCCATCTCATAGTTTATGTTGCCATCATACGCATTGCTGATGCGTGCCATAGCATGTCTTGCGCGTTCGATACTGGCATTTAGTTTTTGTGGATTATCCAAATCTTCCCATATAGAAATCTGCGATTGAAGCAATTCAACAATTATTTTCAGACGCTCAATATCCATAGATACTCTCCTGCAATAACGCTCTGTCACTTTTAACGATTATCATACACCAAAGTCACCTGTCAGACTCGCGTAATGTTTACGAGGGTAGGGTGGTCTATACTATAAGCATGACTTTATCTCAGAAAGAACAAGGGTGGCAATGATGGGCAAGCAACAACATATCCTCGTGGTGGATGACGAACGGACAATTCGTGAGGTGGTACGGCGTTATCTTGAACTTGAAGGCTTTAGCGTCACCGAAGCGGATACAGGTCCTCTCGCGCTTGATATTCTCGCCCATCAACAACCTGATCTGATTGTGCTGGATATTATGTTACCGGGGATTGATGGCTTGGCGATTACGCGCCGTTTACGCAATCCATCAGAATACGCCACTCTCAGCCTCAATGATGAAATTCCGATTATCTTCCTCACGGCACGCACCGAAGAAATTGATCGCATCACAGGTTTTGAAGTAGGTGGTGATGATTATATGGTTAAGCCATTTAGCCCACGCGAACTCGTCGCACGGGTCAAAGCGGTACTCCGACGCAGCGCAACAGGCGCAAACAATGCCGAAAGCCCTGTCATTTTTGAACGACTAGAGCTTGATCCACGTAGCCGAACCGTGACAGTGGATGGTCAAAATATTGTCCTGACAGCTAAGGAATTTGATTTGCTTTGGTTTTTGGCACGTCATCCTAAGCAAGTGTTCAGTCGCTCGCAATTGTTGGATAATGTGTGGGGTTATGAATTTTATGGCGATGAAAGCACTGT
>JBAUIA010000166.1:0-4541 GCA_049680565.1 Phototrophicaceae bacterium | reverse complement strand
CAAAAGCCATAATCATCGCCAGCAAGAGCGCGTTGATAATTGACTGAATGAATAAGGCTAAGATCACATCAAAAGCTGCCATGGTGATGCTCTCGGTGCGTTTGAAAAAAGCGAAGAGAATCGCAATGAAAAGTGAGACAAAACCAAAGGCAAAGGCAATCGCTAAACACAGATTAATCACAGCTTCAATCGTGGCAAAGATGGATAAGCTAATGCCACTGAAAAGAATCCATAAACCATCCAAGCTTGATTGAATCGATGCTTGGCGTTCGGTTGAGGTCATGGTTGGGAAGTAAGTTGATGACGCTAAGGTATCAAAGTAGCCCGTACCAGGCGTATACCAACTGACCGGTAATTCGCCAATGATGGTACAACCTGGTGCGCGTAAGACATCGCACCCTGTGCCTGCAAAGTAAGCCAGCGCGGCATCTGTGCCATCAATTGAAATGTCATAAGTCGGTAAATACGGGGCAAAGTTGTTTTGTAAGGGTGCAACCTGTAGCGTCCCTGCATCGCCATTGACGATGGCATCTAAGCCTTCAATCGTATTGGTATTGGTATCCAGTTGAGCAAACAAGGCGGTATAGAAGCCTGTGCTGAGGCTACGGCGCATCATATCCATGCCCGAATAAATTTGTGGACCGTAGTTGAGCAAGAAAACCGCCACCACAAACCACTGCAAGGCAGATTTGAGGTCAACAACCTGATAAACACCAAAAACCCCTAAGCTATAGGTAATTGCCATCAAAAGAAAGGCAATGATCACAATAGAGGGTAGCAGTGTATCTGCTTGTTGACTGACAATGCCCATCATCGGTACAAACATCTGATCGGTGAGCCAGCCCGTGAGTGTCATGAGATAATACGCCACCGTCAGCAAGGCTTGATTGATGCCCCAGAGTGAGACAGCAATCGCATAAATAAAACTATAAATTAGGGCTTCGATCGGGACAAGAACACCGTCAAGCATTATGGGGTCATCCTATTATAATTTGAAAGTATGGCTTAGCATGTTACAGATCATTGACCTGAAACGAGACAGTCAAGAAACCTGCACTGACGAGAATAAAGAAAACAAAAATAATGAGCGCAATTAATTTACTGCGTTCCCAAAATAAGCCCGCCCCAAAACCAGAGGCGAAAGCCATGAGTAGTGACAAAGATGGCAGTATCATTACGATAGGCCTGTCTGAGTCATGAAGTAGAACACGCCAAAGCCTGTCAAAATAATTAAAGCCATTAACATCAGGCAACCCGGTGATGTCAAAGCACGCAGATGCTTTTGCAAAAACTGAAAGACAAGCACGATAAGGATGCCTAAGAATAGTCCGATCATTAAGGGAGTTGAAATCATGGTGTTGTCCCTCCTGGAACAGTTGTTAAACAATCAAGCCAACTGATGACAGCACAAGAATTGACAGTAGCAGTGGGTGTTGCACTAGCTTGAACGGTGGTATTGATCGGTGCTGTGAATGTGCCACTGATGCGTCCGCCACGTCCACAAGCACTGCTATCAGCCTGATACCAATAAGCGACATTGCCCCCTGCAATCGTGCCATCAAAGCCATTAGCATAAGGATCAAGGATATAAGCAATTGCTGTCACCTCCCCTGCTGGGATGTACGCATACATATCAAATTGCACCCGTTCACCAGGATTAATCACAAAGGCATCTTGTAAAGCAGGATCTAAAGTTTGTCCGATGTCTCGTCCCGCTTCTTCACTGCTATACCAAGCCCCAAGCGCGCCATCAATCTCAGCAACATAGAGTTGAAACGGCGCAAGTAGCACATAGAAAATATCGCCTATATTGCGTAGATCCACCTCAAAGATTGCTATTTGCTGATCAGGTCTTGTTGTGGATGGCACAGTGCGAATATTGCCAATTGCAATCCCTAGTGACAAATTTGTATTAGACGAATCGGTGAAGACTTCATCATCAAAGTAGTAGCGTAATTGACTACAAGCGGTTGCTGAGGGATAAGGTGTATAAGTTGGACGTGGTGTCGCCGTCGCTGGAATGATGATCTGTCCAGGATTGATATAGCCTCCACCGGGTACAGGCGTTAATGTAGCACAGAGTGTAAACAATGGATTCCATATACAGCCTGGCATCGGTGTATAAGTGGCATAGCCACTGGGTGGTACATAAACCGTTGGGAAAACTTGGGTTGGTAATTGCGTTTGGGTTGGAATCGGTGTGGCACTGGGTGCGATGTATTGGGGCAAACCCGAAATCGAAAAATTAACCGGTTCAGCTGACCCCAGCGATAAATTGACGCTACTTGAGCCACCACAAGCCAAAATTGGGGCGATGACACTCAGAATAATGCCTAATATTTTGAAGGTCTCACGCATAAGTTATCTCCTAGAATAGTGTTGCTAGCCAGTAGCACAGCCTCAAGCCAACGAGTGGTACATCACAGACAAATAAAAATTGGTTCACATACAAGGCAATGAAGAGTAAGACCATCACAAACAAGGTCACAAATAAATTGCCAAGCACTGTGAAGAGACAACTACAGCCTTGCGTGAAAATCTTGCTCGTCAGCCAAACTAAAACGATGAAGATGATCGGGGCTAAGCCACAAAACACTAAAAACATAGCAACTCCTATGGCAATAAGCCTGGCAATTGGCTAGGGTCTAACAAAAGTTGCCAGGTATCTGCCCCATCGCGATTGATGCGTACTGTATAAGAAGCACTGATGAGGGGAATGATGAGTACAATATCGCTATCACTGATTAATTGGAATTGAGCAGCGCCTTGGTTATCGGTCATGGCAGTGGCTAAGACCGTATTGCGCCCCAAACCAATTGCTTGAATGAGAACCGCTTCAATGCCTTCGGTAGGTTCACGGATGCCATTTTGATTGAGATCAACCGCCAATGTGACATCGATCACCATCAGTTGTTCTTCAATCGGTCTGAGTGTCGGTAAGGCTGTGGGCGGACTTTGAATCAAAATCGGACGCAGTGGATATTGGATGATGGCTGTGCTATCTGGCTCAGGATTTAAAGGTGTCGCCGTCGCAACAATTGGGATATTCGGACCCGTGAAAATCTCAATGAAATCAATATTGATGCCTTCTTGCCCTGCCCCATCTGCCAGTGAGACAATATCAATGACATGATAGCCACTGCTGACAAAGCTAGCCTCAGTTAGATAAGTGGCGCGATGGGTATCGCTACGCCCTACGAAGAATTCATAGCCTGTCTGCACACTATCGTGTAAAACACCATCGAGAAACACCTGAAAGGCTTCACCATTAACGTTAGAACGATAGCCAATGCGAAAGCCATCGCCTGTGAAGGGATAGCGTAAACGTGCGCCCTCACTGCGCGATTCGTGATAAGCCCCATCCGAGGCATTAGATTCTGTGCGTAAGTTCCATGTTCCTAAGACCTGAATGAAATCGGCACTCTCAAAACGTTGCCAGCCGTATAAGTCACTTGGCGCGTCGGGATTGCCCTGCGTGTTGAGGGGCGCACTCCCGCCAGCATTGGCAACTGAGGGTGCATCGGTTGCAAGAGCTTGGCTCGGATTATCAGTGACGAAGACAGGTACGGTTGCAGCAATGATGACGGGCGTTTGCGTGGGTAAAGGAGTCATCGTTGGCAAGGCAACTGTCGCTTGCAAACTGGTCAATAAGAGTGTTTGCAGGTTGTTTTGAAGCCGATAATCGACGGCTTGCCCTGTCAATGAAGCACGAATCGCCACACTTGGACTGGTTGCGATCACTTGTGCCTCAAGATGAATACTATGGCTATCATTGACTGCCATGCTCGCCCATTGGCAAGTTAAAGTCGGTACAATATAAGTGCAAGCCGTATCATCGACCCCTTGATAGCGCAATTCAGATGGGAGATTGATGCTCAGTGTGACCGCTTCTGTGGCGGTTGGTCCTGCATTTTGTAGCGTGGCAATCACGGTGATGCTTTGACCCACAATTGGAACCGCTTGTGAGCTGGCTAAACTGAGTTGCAAATCTGCTCCATCAGGTGGTGTAGGAATAACTTGCAAGACGGCTGTGCTGAGATTGTCAGTCAGATCGTCATCTGTCCCTGAGGCACGCACTTGAGCAAGAAAGTCACTATTGTCAGTTAGTGCTAGTCCATAGGGTGTAATCACCCAAGTTATGGCCTGACCTGTTAAAAGTTCTGCAACGCGACAGCTTAAACCTTGTGGCGATGTGCTACAAGAGTCTGGTAAATCACGAACTGTGAGGCTTTCATCTAAAATGATGTCTACCACAACATCATAAGCAGGTGTTGTCCCTGAGTTGAATATCGTGATATCTACCAAGCCCGTACCGCCTAAATGAATACGCTCTGAAATACTAGCCAAACTTAATTCAAGCGCGACATCTTGCGCTTCTAAGATATCTAGCTCAAGTTGAGCATGATTATTGCTATCATCTAAATCAGTTTGACTAGCGATTAAACGCGCAACTGTTTGTATCTGCCCTGCTTGTCTCGCAATCAGCACCACATCCATATCGCGTTGCTCACCTAAACCGAGTGTCCCAAAAGCACAAGTTA
>JBAUIA010000165.1:0-16239 GCA_049680565.1 Phototrophicaceae bacterium | reverse complement strand
TCAGAGGATTCATTGTAGCGTAGAAAAGTGTGTACTTGGGCATCACCAAAGCGTGAGAACTCATCCCAGAGGTAATTGGTCGGATTCTGTGAGCCAACCGCTTCTTGATAAACCCTATTGCCAGAATGAAAGAAGCTCACTCGATTTTGAGTGGACTTCATCTTGATTATTGACGTGAGGTAATCCTGCAAAGCCAGTAAAATCATTGCGGATGACCGAAGTTGACAACACACCACCCTATTTTAAATGAGCTTCTCTTCTTAGTGAAAATTGTGCTAGATGATCTGAACATCTAGTATAATCATGCATCACTAAAATTGGGAATCAGGTAAGTAATCCGTGATAACTTAAAATTTTCTTATAGCATATTTTTCGAGCAGTAGCCATAAGTACAAGGCTACCATCAGGGCATGATGAAATAGCATCAGTAACAGGTTGAACAAAATTAGGAGGTATCCAAAATACTATGTGCATTAACTTAGGATTTACAAGTTCGTTTTCATCAACAAAATAAATCCATGTGCCAAAGGGCGGATAATTAGATGGTTCAAAAAAACCTTTGGATACAACTTCTGGGACCCTATCCAGAACACTCAGTTCAGGGAAAAATATGCCTAAATGCCCTGATTCATAAATAGCTCTATAACTAGTTTCTGATACCGATTTGACATTTTCTAAACGCTTAAGTTGCAAATTGAAAACTTCACTCGTCATTAGTTTAAGCTCCGCATTCGAGGTTGAAGACAAATCAAATGCCATAGATGATGGTTTTAAGCTAGTCCATAAATCTGATGTTGAAGTTGTTGCATTAAACATTGACATGTACCAATTGACCGCATTCTTAACTCTATTTTTCAAAAGCTTCACATCGAAATTTTCGCACCCGTTCATATCTTTATTCATTTACTTTTCTCCTCTTGCACTGCCCCACTTCAACCAAATGAACAGTTGATTAGTTCATTTGGTTGAAGTCAGATTTGATTATGGAATACTGAGATTTAATAATCAAAACCATACAATGATAGAACTTGGAATAGATTATCATATATTCTGCGTCGAACATCGTCAGGAATTCCTGGATGCTGTAAAGCCTGAAATTCTATATTTAAGGCATCTCTTACTCTTGGATCAGCTAAGAATCGATATCGGGCAAGGCTAACTTGGTTTAGTAGCCCGTCAAAATTCTGAGTTTCAATAGAAGTTCGTATTGTATTATCTATATGCCCAGCTTGATTCCACAATAGTGCATCTATCTGGCGTTGTGTTAGCTCATTTGGAAATACGATAGGCATCTCTCTTACACTGGCAGGGGCATTTGGTTCTATGCCACCCATTAACTCTCTAATTACTTGGGCATTTTCTCGAATTTGCTCTCGTGTTAAGTTTGAATTTCCATGCTGAGTAACAAAATTTTCGACCTCATCACTAAATGTGCAATTATGAACAACCCAATCACCGTCACCGACAGCAAAGGTATGAACATCCTCAACTGTGGAAAAGTTTAGTGGCACATCGTCGTAAATAGCAAGAAGCTATCACTATAAATAATGTGATAGCTTCTCTTTATTAGCAATAGTGTGCTTTACCCTGCGAAGTGATCGCGGGCTTTCTGGAAGCGAGCAATCGCACGCTCTGCGCCCATTGCCATCACCATTTCGTAGAGGTCAGGAGTTTGGGTTTTGCCTGTCAATGCCACACGGTACGCCATCATAATATCGCCGAATACGCCTTTATAGGCATCAGGGTCTTTTTGATAATCTTTGGGGCGTTTGGCATAACCATTATCCGCAGCATAATCACGCATCCGTTGAATCCACGCATTTTTATCTTCGGTGATAGTTGCTGGGGTTATCTCAATTAGGAAATCGAGCAAGGCTAGCATATCCGCTTGCTTGAGGTCGGGGGCATCAGCATAGCCTGCTGGGATATTTGTTTCAAAAATAGTATCAAAGAGCATCCCATAATATTGTTGCCATTCATCCCACTTAGCGAGGTCTTTACGCGGTTTTTCGCCACCCCGTTCAATCCCAAAAACAGCGATGCTATAGGCTTCATCTTGTTTGAGCAGGGTTGCAGCATCAGTATCATAGCGCTCTGCCCAATCTAAGATATTCTGGAACACATCCTCAGCCTTGTATTTAGCGATGATTTCTTTGGCAACGCTGGTCAATTTTTCCATATCGAAAAGTGAACTGGCGCGTCCCATTTTGTTGATGTCAAATGGAAATTCAATATACGGGCTATCAGGATTTTCTGTACGCCATTCTTCAAAGCTCGAATTCATCAGATTGAGCAAATATTCCAGAATGGCATCTTGCGGATAGCCTTTTTCATAGTAGTACAAGATTGCAGCTTCATCATCTTTGCGCTTGGATAATTTACGACGCGAGTCACCATCCATTTTAGCAATTGGGGCAAAATGAGCATACATCGGCACAGGTAAAGCCAATGCTTCCAGAATTTGAATGTGGAGAGGTAGCGAGGGGATATATTCATCACCACGCAAAACAATGTTACAGCGCATCAGATGGTCATCAATGATATGGGCGAAATTATACGTCGGGAATTTATCTGATTTCAGCATGACAGAATCAAGTTCATTAACTGGTAATTCTAGGCTCTCACGAATGAGATCAATAACTGTCACCTTATCGTCTGATGCAGCAGGTGCTTTGATGCGAATGACATACTCATCACCCTTAGCAATCCGCGCTTTAATGTCATCTAAGGATAAATTACGACTCCGCGCCCATTCTCCATAAACACCAGCACGGATATTTTGCTTGACCTGTTGCTCACGAATTTCATCAAGTTCTTCGCTGGTCAGAAAACAGGGATAAGCATTACCACGCGCAACCATATCTTTGGCATAAATTTGATAGAGGTCTAAGCGTTCACTTTGCAAATAAGAGCCATAATCCCCCACTTGTGTGAGAGGGTCACTGGTTCTAAAACCTTCATCAGGCAACAAATTAACACGCTCGATTGCTTCAACAATTTGTTCAGTACCGCGCTCAACTTCACGGTTTTGATCGGTATCTTCAACACGCAAAATATAAACGCCACCATTAGCGGTCAGCATTTTATTGAGCAAGCCTGCAAACAGTGTCCCAATATGGATGAAGCCTGTCGGACTCGGTGCAAAACGGCTGACCCATGCGCCTTCTGGTAGATCACGCGGTGGGTACTTGGCTTCTATATCGCTCGGGGTTTGCTTAACATCAGGGAAAAGTACATCAGCAAGTGCGCGGAAATCATCGCTCGACATCGTATTAATGCTCATAGAATTAGCAATATCCTTTTATCTATTGATGGATTGTCTGGTCTTTTAAGACCCTTATCTTAGCAGGGATTAGCTATAATCCAACGCAAACTTATGCAATTTTTATCAGTACGAATGCGATAGTGAGAACAAAAAAGGGCATCACACTAAGGTAATGCCCTTTCATCATTATATCAATTGATGCTACTTAGCCTTCGATGAGCAAGGTTTCTGGGTCTTCGATTAAGTCCTTGATTTTGCCCAAGAAGCGCACCGCAGAACTACCATCCACAATCCGATGATCGTAAGTGAGTGCCATATACATCCAAGGACGAATCACGATTTCACCATCAACAACTACAGGACGATCTTTGATGCCATGTAAGCCTAAAATACCCACTTGTGGATAATTAAGAATGGGCGTACTCATCAATGAGCCAAAGACACCACCATTGGTAATCGTAAATGAACCACCGCGTAAGGCTTCAATCGGGAGCGTGTTATCACGGACTTGGAGCGCATAGGTTTTAATTTGCTTTTCAATTTCTGAGAAGCTCAAGCGGTCTGCATCACGCAAGACAGGCACAACTAAGCCTTCATCACCACCGACAGCAATTCCAACATCATAGTATTGTTTATCAATGACGTAATCGCCTTCAATTTCAGCATTAAGGCGTGGATAGGCTTTGAGAGCGCCAACAACTGCTTTCACAAAGAAGGAATTCACGCCGAGACCAATCCCGAATTTTTCACGGAAGGCTTCTTTACGGCGACTACGTAATTCCATCACAGCGCCCATATCCACTTCTTGGAAGGTGGTGAGCATCGCTGCCGTTGCTTGGGCATGAACCAGATTTTTGGCAATGGTGCGACGACGACGCGACATTTTCTCACGCGCTTCATCATCCCGCAAATCACGTTGAACAGCCTCAGCAGGTGCGCTTGGTTTTGCAGTAGGTTTCGGTGCAGATGTAGGCGCTGGCTTATTCTTGTTATCAATGAAGGCTTGCACATCGGCTTTATCAATTTTGCCATTCGCAGAAATTTGATTGAGATCAATGCCGTGTTCTTGCGCCATACGTTGGGCAACTGGGGTGGCTTTTACGCCACTATCAGCCACAGGGGCAGGCGTAGATTGTGCTTTGGGTGCTTCAGTTGGTGCTGGTGCTGATGCAGCAGGTGCGGATGTTGCTTGTGCGCCTGCATCAAGTGTTGCTAAGAGTTGTCCTGCGACGACATCTTCCTCTTCGGCAGCAACAATTTCGGATAGTACGCCTGATTGCTCGGCAGTTACTTCCAGCGCAACTTTATCAGTTTCGAGTACAACTAAAACATCCCCGACATCCACACTTTCGCCAACGGCTTTGAGCCATTCGGCAACCGTCGCTTCTACTACAGATTCGCTTAACGGTGGAACAACAATATCGACCATTCGCTGTTTTCCTCTCATTGTTTAGTTTAATCTGATACGCTAAATGTAAATCGTTATACGTTTTTATAAAACGATCTTGTTTACTCACAGTGGACAGGCATGCCATGTCCACCTCTAGTTTTAATCGCTTAATGTAGGGGTTTAGCGTGCCAAACCGCCACACTTTCAATGATTATTTATGACGTGGATTGGTTTCGTCTGTTCTAAAATCCCAATCAAAGGCATATTCTGTAATCATACTTTGGTTGATCGCCCATGCGGTTTTACTACCTTCTGCGGGGCTAGAGCTACGGCGACGACCCACATAATTAACAGGAGTTCCCATCCCGATTAATTTCTTGAGGCGGTAGCCCATATATTCCCATGCCCCCATATTTTTGGGTTCTTCTTGCGCCCAAACCACTTGCTCAACATTACGATAATGGGTAATTACCGATTGGATTTCGGCAGCAGGGAACGGATACAATTGCTCAACACGCACAATCGCAACATCAGGATATTGATCGCGGTATTCTGCATTGATGAGATCATAGTAGAACTTGCCTGAACAGAAAACAAGGCGTGTCACTTCTTTTGGATTGTCCACAACATCATCAATGACAGGTTGCCATTTACCCTCGGTGATGTCGCTCATATTTGCCATCACATTTGGATTACGTAAGAGGCTTTTGGGTGCCATCACAATTAAGGGCAATGGATCACTTTCGATCAACAAGGCTTGGCGACGGAGCAAATGGAAATACTGCCCTGCGGTTGATGGGTTCACAATCCGCATATTGGTATTGGCTGCCATGGATAAGAAACGTTCTAAACGTGCGCTAGAATGATCGGGACCTGCGCCTTCGTGCCCGTGTGGTAGCAACATCACAAGTGAGGACATATCGCCCCATTTATCACGCCCTGATGTAATAAATTCATCAATGATATTCTGTGCGCCATTGACGAAATCACCATATTGGGCTTCCCAGATGACAAGCGTATCTTTCGCTTCCACATTGTAGCCATATTCAAAACCGAGAACAGCTTCTTCGGAAAGTGGACTATTGTGAATTTCAAGCGCGGCTTTGGCTTGTGGGAATTGTTGCAAAGGTGCGAGTTCAGCGCCTGTTTCGCTATCATGTAAGACTGCATGACGATGGCTGAATGTACCCCGTTGGGCTTCTTGCCCTGTAAAACGAATCGGGATGCCGTCAGCTAAGATAGTTGCAAAGGCAAATTCTTCTGCACCTGCCCAATCAATGTTATTGTCAGTCGGTTCATTAAGGGTTGTCCGACGTGAAAGAATGGTCTTTTTGAAGCGCGTGCTATAGAAATTAAAGCCTTCTAGCACACCACGTAAGCCATCATTGATTGCAATCAAGGTATCAGCATCGACACTGGTTTTGATGCTCTTTGCAATTCCTTTAGGAGGTTCAGGTGTATTCAGATCAGCTATACCTTCTTGGGATTCTGCAATGCCTTCATAAATCGCTTGTAGATTTTGGGCGGCTGCATCAACCATTGATTGCGGCACTGAGTCATCAATTTCACCGCGTTGTAGAAGCGTCGTTGCCCATAATTCGCGGACGGTGCTATGACTGCGTACATCTTCATACATTTTAGGTTGTGTGAAGCCCGGTTCATCTAATTCATTATGACCATAGCGACGATACCCAACGAGATCAATCAAGAAATCTTTTTCAAATTCGGTAGTGAAGGCTGCTGCCAAACGTGCCACTTCAATGCAAGCTGCGGGATCATCGGCATTGACATGGACAATCGGCACACCAAAGCCCTTTGCCAAATCACTCGCATATAATGTACTGCGTCCATCTTCTGGGAGTGTTGTAAAACCGAGTTGATTATTGGAGATGATGTGCAAAGTACCACCCACTTCAAATCCCGGTAACTTGCTCAAGTTAAATGTTTCGGCGACGATTCCTTGACCGGGGAAAGCGGCATCACCATGAATCAAGACTTGCATAGTCGCATTATTATCAAATAGTGGCGCACCTGCTTGATGACGATTTGTAGCGGTTGCGCGTGCCATCCCAACAACCACAGGACCAACCGCTTCCAAGTGGCTTGGATTGGGTGCCATCTTTAAGACGAGTTCTGCATTAGGGACGTGATATTCTGCGCCTTTGTGATATTTCACATCATCGACAGTCCAACCGATGGCTTCATTCTCCCCTGCGCGTACCCGTGTATCGGTAAATTCTGCAAGGATTGTTTGATAATCGCGGTGCATAATATGCGCGAGAACATTCAAGCGTCCACGATGTGCCATTCCAATACCGAGATGTTTGGTTTGTGTATTTTTGGCGTAATTAACCACCTCATCCAACATCGGCACCATCATATCCAACCCTTCAACCGAGAAGCGGTATTTGGTTGGAAATGTGCGCTGTAGGAAATGTTCCATTGCTTCGACTTGCGTTAAGCGTTCGAGCAAGGCAACGCTCTCTTCAGTTTTACCTTCATAACGATACCGACGTGATTCGATGGCTTCACGCAACCAACGACGTTCTTCAGTGCTGTGAATATGTTCATTATCCCAGCCAATTGAACGGCTATAAATATCACGTAATTCTTGTACCACTTGATAAGCATCACTGGCTTGCTGTGCTAATGTACCGTCAGTGACGAGATCAGCAGCGATACTTTTGAGATCATCTTCGGTAATACCATGTGATTCAAGATGCAATTCAGGATCATCAGGCGGTGCATATCCTAATGGATTGAGTTGTGCGCCCAAATGACCAAATTGACGAATGGCTTGCACTAATCCGACTGCACCCACCACTTTTCGCATATCAACTGAATCAGTGAGTGTGACATCTTCTTCACCCAATTCGCTAACGAGTGCTTCGGGTAGCCAATTACGAAAAAATTCTGCTGTTTTGGCACTGACCGATGCAGGGTCTTCTAAATAACGTTCGTATAAATCAAGGACATAACCAAAGTTTTGCCCTGTAAAATCTTTTGCTGAAACCATAGGGTTCTTGTCATCCCTCTAACTCTGATAAAGTTTCCCTCTAGGGTAACATAATCTGGCGGTCAATGTAGGCATTATTTGTATTAGATTTGGTTATGGTAGCCGTTTCTGTGCTATATCACAAATTCATAGGGCATTATTTTAGTGAACCTTAATATGAACAAGGCTTTTAGGGGTGCTACTTTGCTTAGAGGGTTAGACAACGTTGGATGACTTTCGGTAGCATATCGTAAAAAGTTTACACTTTTTGCACACTTTAATGACATTCACTGGCTATATTGCTAAGTAACGTGACTAATTATGAAAAGAGATGCAAACATGACCAGCAAACGCCTAGCTCCTATTTTGTTTAGTTTGATAGCTATTTTAAGTGTCACATTGATAACCACTCATGCTCAAGAGACAGCCAGCAATGAAGATTGTCTAACAGATAGTTTTATCGCTGTAGCAGCCGCTCCTGAAAATAGTGATTACCCAGACCCCATACTATCAATCAGTTGTGACGATGATACGATGACTATCGTTTCTAATGGGATTCCGAATTATGAATTCATTGCCATTACACCGGGAAACTTGAGAGTACAAGACATTACTATTGAAATTCCGCTTGAGCCAACTATCGCCGACCAAACCACAGATATTGCGTTGCTGGGTACTGTTGCAATCGCTGTCAATGGGATTCCGATTTATGGACCGAATGAAGGTGGTAATTTAGGTTTTGGCGACCCTATGCTTGATGATATTCTCGATTTTTGTAACGGGCATGTTGGTCCTAGTGGCTATCATCTGCACGCTGCCCCAACTTGCTTGTTCGATGAATACGAAAGCGCTAATTTAGTCATCGGCTATGCCTTGGATGGTTTCCCAATTTTAGCGCCATATGTCTGTGCAGATGATGCGTGTGGAGAGGTTGTCGAAGTGATGAGCAGTTGGCAACGTACCAGTGATGTTGTAGCCGCATGGGATGCTCACGAATATGTTGCAGATAGTGGTGACCTCGACCAATGTAATGGGATGTTCCTTGAAGATGGCTCATATGCTTACTTTGCAACCAATAGCTTCCCCTATGTATTATCTTGCTATGTCGGTGAGGTTGAATTACCAGAGATGCCTGATAGAGAACCACCAGCAGATGGTCAAGGTGGTGATAGAGGTGAAGCACCAGCAAATGGTCAAAATACAGGCGCACCTCCCAACGGAGAAGGTGGTAACGGTGGCAATCGTCCGCCACGCGAAGAAGGACGCGGTAATTAAAACATACGAGAGAACATTCTGTTACAGGATGTTCTTTTTAGTATGAATCGCATCAAAAGGCGTTCAGCCGAGCATAGCATATCTATTGAAATTAAAAACTATCGGCAAAACGAAGAAAACGCACCTTTGCAGATGCGTTTTTTGAAAAATTATGCTGGATTAGCAATAGGGTGATTTGAAGGCTCTTGCCACCGCCATGCCATCCATATAATCGCAAGTAATGCGAGAATCTCGATTGTCAAAAACCAAATATCATCCAAATCTGTCACACCAAAGCTACTCATGATGCCGATAAACACAATGGATACAATAATGTTTGTCCAGCGATTGTATCTATACGGTAATATGCGCGGTAGTAAAACCATCGCAATTTGAACTTCTAGCACAATACCAGCCATGAGCAAAAGTTCTGGTGTTACACCAACCATTGCTTCTTCTAAGTAACCGGGGTTGGCGAATTGATGAATATCACGAAAGATCATGTTAAATAGCACGAATATCCATAATGTTGATAAGAGTGCAGGTTTATTAGAGGTGTTCATCTTATGTTCTCCTTGATTGTAATCATAATGTGTATCATGCGTGTAGTTGAACGATTGATTGTTGCTGATTAGTAGCAGTGATGACGTGATTCAGGCTGTCGTCTCCTCTTCTATTGATTGGACATTGTTAAGTGACAATTTCAATAGCTGCCAGATTGCATTTGCAATCAGCCGAAGGCTTACTATGATGTTGTCTAGTCGTTGGCTTAATTAGTCCTTATCATCTGGTTCATAAGAAAATATCTCTTCCAATGGCACATCAAAGATTAAGGCAATTTTGAACGCGACCTCTAATGATGGCGAGTATTTATCATTCTCTATCGCTAAGATGGTTTGGCGCGTGACACCAACTTGTTTAGCAAGGTCTTTTTGAGTCATCTCGTCATTGAGAAAACGCAAGGTTTTGATGTTATTTGTAATGCGCCCCATAATTAGGCTTCACCCCGATACAATAATAAACGTGTGATGTCTCCGCAGATTTGAGCAATCAAGCCGAATACAATCAATAGTGTGAACATTATCAATGCTGGCTGACCAAAAACAAACGTCAGCATAGCGATGAGTGAGCCGAAAGAAGACACACTATAAGTGACACTTGTCCCTCGCAGGTCAATATATTGATCGCGTTCATCTTCAAACCCATCAAACTCAGCCGCTTTCTCTCCTTTTTGAATAGCACGGATGATGTCTTGTCCGAAGTTAGCAATAATGATAGCAACAATCGTGACGACAATCGCCCAAAAGATGACAATCCCATACAGATTAAAAACATTGCTTTCGGTAAATGTATTGGTTCTCATCAATTGAAGTATCCGATTAATGAAAAAAATTACAATCAACGAAAAATTGATGAGTGTGATCGTGATGTTCTTTTCTTTAAATGACATATCGCCCATCGTTTATCTTTGCTTTCCGTAGGTGAACTACTGACTCATTATATGTATAAAATACTATACACAGAGTAAATTATTTTATACATTAAGTCAAATATTTTATACATTGCAAAATTGATAATAAAAACAAATGTTTTCGTTATAAAACTAGAGTGATATGGCTCACACTTAGGTACGAAGGTTTAGTGCTATGACGAGGATAAACGGATTTTTCAAAATTCACGTTATCAATATAAAAAGCCCACTCAATTATGAATGGGCTTTCTCAATTTTAGTCAGCAGATGACTTACAAGCGATTCAGATTAATCACCAGCAGCGAGTTGGGCATCACCACCTGAACCAAAGCCTTTTATTCTGCCTGCCACAAAGGCAAATGCCCACCAGATACCATAAGTCATGAAGATCATGATGTAATCAATCAGAGGAATCCGAATGACTTCATTAATTTCATACGGTTGGCGCACAAAGGTATAGGTGATAAATAGCGATAAGACGAAGCCAGCATAGATGGCCTATTTCGCCCATGTTTTGAGCCCTAAACCATGCATTTGTGTCACGACAAAAATAGTGAGAAATCCCCATAAGAACATATAGATGATGTCGCCACCTTGACCCATCGCTACCAATGCAGCGTGTGGAAGCACCAAGATTTCATTGAGGAAAATCCATTTGCGATTGGTATGCACGCGGGTAAACATCAATGAGCCTTGCAACATCACAATGATGACATGCACAAAGCCTAAAACATGCCCGATTGTGGGGATCATCGGATGAAACCAGAAGGTGTAAATCACAGCAAAGCTAAAGGCATAGCCATGATAATTACGCAACCAGTCATAAAATTCTTTCTTGAAACTGAGCTTTTTACCGAAGAACATCCCCCGCCGACGATTTTCCATCATCATGATGACAAAAAGCATCATAATGACTGCCCCTTGTGATGTCCAGCTTGGCAAATCTTGCGCGATACCATCATAGAAAACAATCGTTTGCGCGTAATGAGCAAAGATGAACACAATGTTGATGGCTATGGCAATAAAATTGAAAGGTTTGAGGGTGCTGGTATATTTACGATTGCTCTTTTCTTGCGCCCAGTAAATTGTTCCCCAAATGGCAAATGTATGTAACACAAATAAGAGCCATGCACTCCCCGTTGACCAAAATGTGGGGCTAGCAAGTTGCCATTCATAAAAGAAGCCATTACCTTCTGGTTCGATGGCAATGGTAAACCCTGATAATAATGTGCCGAAACCGAAAATCGCAAAACTGACGATCACAGCGAAAATAATGCCCCAGTTTACAGCATTTGTAGCTTTCACTTGCTGCGGAAATTCCATATGTCCCCCTTGAATTAGACAGTATGTAAATAATCTATCTAAGGAACTTACTCGTATTTGCTCAACAGAAGATGAGAAAATCGTCGTTTTTTATGTGCTATTAAAGAAACTCTGATCTCGCACTCATATTATTTAGCACTCCTAATCATTAGGCGTGTTTAACAATATTGAGCGCAGAACTGTTCACAACATTTATAATTGATTAAAAGTTAGGCGATTTCACTTCACAAATGGGCAAGTTCTGATACACTAAACTGACTAGTCAGTCTATTTGTGAAAAATAACACATATGTCAGAAAATCCTAAAAATACCCGTGATCGTATCCTTGATGCAGCCGTCAATATCTTTAGCCGTAAGGGCTATTATGATACCCATCTTGATGAAATTGCTTCACAATCGGAATCCTCCAAAGGATCAATTTATTTCCACTTCCCTAATAAGGAAAAGTTATTTATTTCCTTGGTCGATCAATTTGCTGATCTGATTGAACGCAATGTCACCGAAGCAATCGAAGCTGAACCTGCTGGTATGAAGCGTGTTCAAGTAGCGATTGAAGCCGTGCTGGATACATTTGGTAAATATCGCCGTCCTGCTAAGATTTTGCTGGTGCAAGCAGTTGGTTTGGGCAATGTTTTCGAGAAAAAACGCATGGAAGTCACAGACCGTTTCGCAGCGCTCATTCAGACCTATTTAGAAGAAGCCATCGAAATTGGCGATATTCAGGCGGTGGATTGTGATGTAGTTGCTCATGCGTGGATGGGTGCAATTTATAATGTCATCATCCAGTGGGTGTATACAGGCGAACCCAATCCCGAACGGATTATGGATTCGCTTGTGCCGTTACTACTCAATAGTGTTGATTACACTGTAAACAGAGAGGACTAAGTAAGATGTCCCAAGCTGATAATGCCAGCTATACCAGTATCCCTGCTCAATATGGTCGCTTAGTCAGTACGCACTTGCCCTGCCCTGATGTGAGCATCATGCAATTTCTTGCTTTTGCAAATGGTCAAGAACGTTTTTATTGGAATAATCCGCGCGATCATGTTGCTTTTGCAGGGAGCGGTGTAGCGCTCGATATTATGGGCTACGGTGCAGACCGCTTTGAGACCATTCGCCATCATGCGCTTGAACTTTTTGCAGATGCGAAAGTCCTTAATGAACAAGAAGCCTTAGCTGCACCACGCCTCTTTGGTGGCTTCTCATTCCGTGATGATTTCATCCCTGATGATGCGTGGTCGGATTTTCCACCAGCGCACTTTGTCTTGCCTCATTATCAATTGGTGGATGTAAACGGCGAAACATGGTTAAGCATCAATGCTCATATTCCTTATGGTGAACCTGCGATGGGCTTGTTAGATGATCTTAAAGAAGCCTTAGTAGCGAAAATCGCTCAGCTACAAGCCTTCACACCCAAAAAACGGGATGATAACGAGCAAATCGGCTTAGATTATCCGATGCCATTTGCAACATGGAAGGCACACATCACCGATGCAACACAACGCATGAAAGCGGGCGAATTTAAAAAAGTTGTCTTATCGCGTGTGGCAGAGATTCGCTATAAACATCCGATTGATACCAATAGCGCCCTAGATTATCTCAATGAAACCTATCCTGATACCTATCGCTTTTTATTCGAGCCACGTCCACACAGTGCATTTTACGGTGCAACACCTGAATTATTAGCAAGTGTTCACGGTAAGCAATTTAGCACAATGGCACTCGCTGGCAGTATCCAACGGGGAGCAACACCCGAAGAAGATGCAGCATATGGTCAGGAATTATTGCATAGCCCCAAAGATAGCTACGAGCATCAAGTGGTCATTGAGGGCATTCAAGCGCAATTATCAGACCTCGCTAGCGAGATTATCACAGGGGAAACAGGCATCATGACCTTGAGCAATATCCAGCATATTCATACGCCGATTTCAGCAACGCTCAAACGCGATGATGGCATTATTCCGCTCGTAGAAGCACTGCATCCAACGCCTGCGCTGGGTGGTGAACCGCGTGACATTGCTATGCAAGCTATCGGTGCATACGAACCTGTTCCGCGTGGCTGGTATGCTGCCCCTGTAGGTTGGATTGACCGTCATCTGGATGGTGAATTTGGCGTGGCGATTCGCTCGGCGGTGGCACAAGATAAGCGCGTTTGGCTCTATGCTGGCGCAGGTATTGTTACCGATAGTGATCCTCAGAAAGAGTGGGATGAAATTAATCTCAAATTCCGTCCGATGCTCAGGGCATTAGGCATACAAGATTAAATATTAAATATATAAAAAGTGCGTTTGAACCCCAAAGGACACAAATAAAATATCAATCGTTCTGAGTAATGTATTCTAAAAATTTAGCCACGAAGACACGAAGGACACGAAGAAAATGCTTAAGAAAGATAACAAGTTAGATGATGCAACAGAAGACCTTGCCTATCGTGTCATCGGAGCAGCACTAGAAGACCATAAAGAGCTAGATCCTAGCTTATTAGAGATACTCTACGAAAACGCAATCTGTTTGGAATTATCTCGCAGAAATATTCGATATGAACGTCAGAAAGAATATACTGTTGATTATCAAGGCATATCTATCGGCACTCATATTTTAGATATATTGGTAGAGGATACCATTGTGATAGAACTCAAAGCCGTCGAAAAATTTGCACCCGTACATCACGCACAATTATTGTCATATCTAAAAATCGCTGATAAAGGTCTCGGATTGCTCATCAACTTTAACACTCGTTTTCTCAAAGAAGGGATTAAACGCTTTGTTCTTTAAAGTTTTTCTTCGTGCTTTTCGTGCCTTCGTGGCTAACTTATCGGTGGTGAATAATGTCTAACCGCAATATTTTCTGGGGACAAATTTTCGTTGATGAACTGGCTCGCAGTGGCTTGAAAGCTGTCTGTGCAGCACCGGGTAGCCGTCATACGCCTTTGATGCTCGCCTTTGCCAAGCATCCTGATATTAAAGTGTATTCGCATTTAGACGAACGCAGCGCCTCATTTTTTGCATTGGGACTTGCCCTTGCGAGTGATGAGCCTGTGGCATTGGTGTGTTCATCGGGGACAGCAGGTGCGAATATGTACCCAGCAATTATCGAAGCGCATCAAAGTCGCGTGCCGTTGATTGTCCTCACCGCAGACCGTCCGCATGAATTACGGCATAGTGGCGCAAACCAAACCATCGACCAAATTAAGATGTTCGGGAATTTCGCGCTATGGTTTGTGGATATGCAAATACCCGAAGCCAATCCACCAGCGATTGCGATTCGTAATTTACGCACAACTGCTAACCGTGCCTATGCCACTGCCAACGGGTTACGTAAAGGTGTCGTACATCTCAACTTCCCCTTCCGCAAACCCTTAGAACCGACTCCCATTGAAGGCGATACGGTTGATATAGATATTGAAAATGAGTTAAAGACGAAATTATACATCGGGCAACAACATCCAACTCCATCCTTCAAAGAGAACGGGTTCACAGATATTTTTGAGGCATTTCAGTCACCCAATGGCATTGTTATCGGTGGGATCAATGCTGGTAAAGAGACTTTTTATGATAACGAAGATATGCTTACATTTGCTAAATTATTCAGCTATCCATTCTTAGCTGACCCCTTATCAGGTACACGTTTTGGTTTAGAAGGTGTTCTCGGTGGCTATGAAACCTTCATGCGCTATAGTGATAACCTAATAAAGCCTGATGTGATTGTACGTTTTGGTGATGTTCCCTTATCGAAATGGCTCAATCAATTCATTGCAGACTGTCAGCCAAAATACTACATTCATTTTTCGCCTAGTGGAGAATGGTCAGATGATAGTCATCTGGTGACTCATATGATTACAACTGAATACAGTGTCCGTATGATGTCCCAAATAGAAAGAGACTCAGCACTCAACACACAGTATTCAGGACTGGAAAAAGCCACTTGGCAAGCCATCGACCAAGAAATAGCAACAGGTGATTATTTCGATGGCGGAGTCGTCTATGATGTGGTCGATTTAATCCCTGATGAAAGCACGCTCTTTGTGGGCAATAGCTTACCGATTCGCCACCTTGACCAATTTGGGAAGCCACAAGATAAACACATCTATACGTATGCTAATCGTGGCGCGTCGGGCATTGATGGCAATATCAGCACGGCACTCGGTGCAGGGGCAGTCCGCCCTCATAAACCACTTGTCGCCATTTTCGGGGACATCACCTTCTATCATGATATGAACGGTTTACTCGCCGTGCATCGTTGTGGTGTGCCTGTTACGATTGTCCTGATTAATAATGATGGTGGTGGCATTTTCAATCGTTTGCCGATTAAAAATTATGAGCCTGAATTTACAGACTATTTTATCACGCCACATGGACTCGATTTCTCACATACTGCCAAGCTATATGGATTAGAGTATATCCAAGTTGATGCGCGTGAGGGTCAAAAAGAGGCTCGGGTAGCATTTCGTAATGCGTTTAGCGAGGTTGTCGGTACAGCCCAAAGTACCATTATCGAAGTCCGCACTGATAGTCAATTCGATGAAGCACGCCGACAAGA
>JBAUIA010000164.1:0-1602 GCA_049680565.1 Phototrophicaceae bacterium | reverse complement strand
CAAATCCCCATTAAGATGCAAATTCTATTACAGTGATAATAGCACGCAGGGCGGATTCATGCGAATAATTAGGCTTTTTTTCAGTGTTGCACTCGGACTGCATTCTGCTATAATATTTTTCAAATAGTCTGATTTAGGAGAGGTGGCGGAGTGGCCTATCGCGCTCGCTTGGAAAGCGAGTAGGGGAGACCCTACGCAGGTTCGAATCCTGTCCTCTCCGTAATAAAAAATAATTTTACAAAAAGCCACCTAAACAGGTGGCTTTTTGGTAATATTTTTATAGATTAGTCACTCTCCTGCTTGCATCATTTCGAGCAATCTACCAACCCATTTTTATAAAGATTACAATTAGCATACAAAATATTCCCTCAACAATCTGTACGTTTCCTGCATCTAGTAATATGTTCCCCATTATTTGGCTAGTAAGTATCCTGTGTGGTAAAGATAGGAGTTATTTAATCCCGCCATCTTCAAACCAATCATGATAGTCAAAGCCTTTTGCATTATCAGCAGCATGACGTGCTGAACCCGAAACATAATCCCAATCTGGTATTTTGCGCCCAACATAAGTAACACTATCAACGATACGATTTAACAAGGGTACTTGATTAATAATGGATAGAGGGGGTGGGAAAAATGGTGATACTTCGTATGTGTCAAAGCCTGCACGCTCACAGAAAAACCGTAATGTTGAGGGAGTAAAAGCATTGATATGGTCACTGTATAAATAGCCTGTTGTAAAGCGTTTCAAAGGTGGAATAGTACGCAAAGCAGGGACAAGAGGTATCGTTGGCACAAAAATTCCAAGTAAACCATCATCTTTAAGCAACATCGCCATTTTACGTAGAAAAATATGAACACTCTCAACATGCTCTAGCACTGCTGAACACCAGATCGCATCAACTTTTGGCAGATCACTAATATCATCATTCATAAAATCACGTTCATGAATCGTTAATCCGATACTCCTTGCAAACGATGCTGCATAGTTATCAATTTCAATACCATATGAATCGGCATGTGTGTACATAATATTCATGCCATATCCACAGCCAATATCACAGACAACTTTATCTGTTAAATTGTATTTTCGATTTACAGATTGAAATTGGTGGCGTGGTCCCGTAGCAAACCATTTATCATAAATGCGCTTATTCTCTGCTGGCTCATAACAGCCATTCATGATGCGCTGCTTAATCGCTTCAGTTGGTTTAATTGTTGTCATGATAATCTATAAAACTAATTGTATAATGAGTTAAATATCTTACCGTATAAAGTGTTTTAGCGTTACCCACGATCACCACCGTCTCCAAGAATATCTAGGAATTATGTAAGATCAAAATTATTTACAACACGTCTGTAATGCCAAATCATCTATCTCTAAACTTTATCACCTTGCCGATGCTCAATTGTTAGCTTATCGAGTTGACTTGCTGCAATCTGTAAGCAACCGAGTACAGCCAATACACTGCGACCTTTTTCAATTTTATCGGTGAATAGAATGATCTCTTGGCTAGCTAAATCAGTCAATTGCTCGCGCAATTTTGCAATAACATCTTCTATATCATCCATTGAAGGCTTGGCTACTGCATCAGCTTGATT
>JBAUIA010000163.1:0-13230 GCA_049680565.1 Phototrophicaceae bacterium | reverse complement strand
AAAATAAGCGACTCGTCGTCACATATTTCCAGTCGGCATCTGTGCTAAGGGTATATGCGCCCCATGCACGAATACCCCGTCCACGCATCGCTAAGATATAATTCATCTGACGCTCAATGAATTGTCCTTGCTCACGTTTAGATAAGCTATGCGATACATCTAAGACGTCCTCAATGATTTCATTTGCAGGTGCTTTATGAACACCACGCGCATAATCTGCCCGTGCATATGTCCCTGCAATATGCCCTGATGGCGGTAGTTGTTGTTGCTTGCTATTGCTTGGCATAATCCAAGGATAATAAAGCGCCCCATAACGACCAGCCATCTGAATCAAGGCTTGGCGTTGTTCCATGATAAGTTGCACATCATTAACAGCATCCAAAATTGCAAACCGTGTTGTCATCCGCGCACAATGAGCAAGGATTTCACCTTGTAAGCGCAGCACATCAGGCAAGGTGATTACTTGCTGCTGATACGCCCACATCAAATCAGGGATGCAAAGTAAATCCCCATCTTCGAGTTCATCCAATATGGCTAATGCTGCTATGATCGCCTCATAGGTGATGGCTGGCATCGGTAACACATAACATGCTGTGCCACCATTGCGGAAAAATCCATATAGCGCAGCCTCAGTGAAGGTATCATCAGGTGCAAATGGAAATGCCTTTTTAAAGCCAAGTTCATTGTTAATTTCAACAGGTGTACTGAAAAATTGATGTGTGTACTGGGCTATCTCGCTTGGATCGAGTATTTCGGTATCCATCATAAATGGGCAATACGCAAGGAAAATCACAATCCCAGTCCGTAATGCTGGACGTGGGGCAGGGATTATATCTTGTGTATAGACACCGGGTAATGGATACCGAGACATCATGCGCGATTAGCCACCTTGTTGTGCCATCTGGCTAATTTCAAAGATGACAAATTCCGCAGGGCGTACAATCGCAACACCAATCACTGTCCGAACTTGCCCGAGTTCACGTGCATCGGCAGGGTTGGTTTCAAAATCACATTTCACAAAGAAGGATTGCTCAGGTGATGTGCCAAATAATGCCCCACCACGCCAACGACTGGTGAGATAAGCACTGACATTCATGACAATCTTTGCCCACAAATCAGGTGTATTCGGTTCAAAGACGACCCACTGTGTACCTTTTTCGATGTCTTCCATGATATTGATGAAGGTACGGCGTACATTGACATAACGCCATTCACCATTACTATCACCACCAACTGTACGACCACCCCAAACCTTATACGCACCATTTAACATGCGAATACAGTTGATACCAACAGGGTTGAGAATATCTTGGTGGGCTTTGCTGATGGCATAACGTAAGCCGACAATACCGCGTACATTGGTGTTTGCAGGGGCTTTATGCACGCCACGTTCAACATCTGTGCGCGCATAAACACCAGCCATATGACCACTCGGCGGACGGAAAACACGCCCAGCATGGGAGCGTGAGCCATTACCTGATTTTAAGGTGTTGTTTGGATCAACCACGACAAGCGCAGGGTCAACCACTTGTAAGTATGGGAAGTAAACGGCTGCATTTTTGTCGTAAGTAGGTAAGGTTTCATTTTCGACTTGGATTTCAGTCGGATTTAGATCGCCAAGTTCACTTTCAGCAGGCGCTTCTTGTACATCGAGAATTGCAAAACGATCATTCATTTTGGCACAATGTGCGGTCAATTTTGTCCAGACATTGGGATCATAAATCCCCGGTGCTGCAACGATTGCAATTTCATCAACCGCTTCAAACCGCATCAAGGCAGTATCGAGTTCTGTGCCATCATTAATGCGTGTCACGAAGCATTTTGTGCCACCATTCATGAAGAAGCCATAAACAGCATGTGCCAATTGGCTATGACCGTCATCTAATGAGAAGTTACCAAAATATTTTGAAAAATCACCAAAATTTGCACAGAAAATAACATCAGCAGCATCAGCGACGACTTCAAATGTGTTGACTAAGTAAGGCATATTATCATCGGTAGCAGCAGGAGCATCCTCGCCTTCCTCAGGCGCGGCGGGCGCACCGAGTAAATCATCAGGTAAGGTATAGGGTTTAGCAGGGTCATACGCTGGGTTCTTAACTGGCACAGGGATACTATCCCCAAAGATGCCAATAAAACCGGGCGTGCTCGTCCCTGCACTAGCGATAGTCTGTACGGCGGAAGGTTTCTCTTCGACATACACACCGGGGGACAGATATTCGGGCATGTGATACTCCTTGCAATACTATTGAACAAAAAGTGATTCTGCGACTTAGCGCAAGTGTAACTCAAAATTGGTCATTGGCGGTAAGGGTTCATTTGCCAATGAGACCACAACATCTGTGCGTGTATCTGGCACATAGTATGTGGGGCGTTTTACAGAACACCGTAATTCATATGTTCCTTCAGGTAAGTTCGTGAAAAGGAATGTGCCATCATCACGACTCAAGGCGAGATCAAAGCCGATGAGGCGTTTTTTGCTTGGTGTACCCACACGTTGCCGTAATTTCGCAGCACGCATCACATCGAACAATTCAGGACCTGAGATGATTTCAACACGCGCTTGATAAAGAGGGCGTTGTGTTTTGGCATCGATAATTTTACCAACAATGGCAAGATATGTGAGGCGGTTCATCTCCATAACCATCACTCCACCGATTCTTCATCAGCATCAAGTCGCCCATCAATGCGACTGCGCCCGACCAACGGTGCTTCGATTGGTTCAGTCGGTTCAACACTGATTGTAACGGTATAATTGAGGGCTGCTTTGGGCTTACCACCGAGTGCTTGCCAAAATTCGCCAATACTCTGTAGATGCCCAGATTGCAAAACACTGGTTGAAATTTCTGGCGTTTTACCAATCAAGTAACCACGTAGCAAATCATCAGAAATTTCCTTATTGCGTAGCAATACCATCATGACATGCCCCAATAGCTGATGTTCATCTTCCATCGGACGCGGTGTTGCATCGCTTGCCCACGCAGTGATGAGGTACGAGCAATCGACACGCACAGGCGCAGGGTAGATTGTTGCATTGCCATTATCACGAATGACGCGACGAGCCGTACTACGAACTTCTCGATTTTCACGGATGTCATATAAGAAAAGATCAATAGCGGGGAGGGAAACGGATTGCGGAGGGAAATTGCCATCAGGCGGCGCAAAACTGATTGTGACTTGCTGAGTAATGCTATCAGGCAGATCACGCCGTAGCATTGCCTCTAACGTTTGGTCTAAATCCGCAATCATGTAATATCCCACACGCTTCAAAATATTGTTTTGAGCTGATTTTACAGACTCATACACAACGATAATTAATTAAGATGATATGACTACAATTTAATCATAGTCGAAAATAACGTTTGCACCATTAATATTAGCGCATATTACAAAATTGAAACTTTGATACTTGCCTTTATACTCATTCATCGCTTGTCTATCATTTTCGCCATGAAATAAATTTCATATCTTTCGTAGCTGGTTAATTTGTTGACTAGCCATATTACATTGAGACGCATTTTTGAAGATGAAGTTCTTGGGAAATTGGGAACATCAGAGCCATCTCAGATACCAATATAGTCTTGTGTTGTCTTGACATCGACATGCCCTAAATTTTGTCGAATCACTTCGATAGGAATTCCAGCTAAGAATAAGTTGCGTGCATAACTGCGGCGTAAATCATGTGGTGTAACACAAGTTGTACGCCACTGATTGCAACTGGATAGCGTATTTAATGTATGGAGTACACTGCGCGTGGTCATCGGCTTATCTGTCATCCGTTGATGTCGCATATCACCACGTCCATCAATCAGATTGTAGACACGGGCATACCGCTTATAACCGTTCTATATCCTCAGCAATAACCACCTCTCGCTCCAACTCTTTCGCAGTCGGATTAAAAATGAGACTACCTGTCGCGAGGAAGTAAATTACCCCATAAATAATCAAGGAATTTGTCAAACCAACCCATTCTAGCAGATACCCTGCCAACAATGCCCCAATCGGCATCGCAACCAAAAATCCTGCACTCGTCAAGCTAAACACCCGCGCTCGCATATGATCGGGAATACGCTCGTACCACAACACCCCCATAATCGGGTTAATCGGACCTGCTGCTAAGCCTGCCACAACCGCGATTACGATCATGCCAGCTAATGGTGGGTACAAAATCATAAAAACACTACGCAATCCAATAATAATGTATCCAATGATGAAGACCCAGCGCCGCGAAATCTTGTCACCAAACCAACTGTACAATAATGTGCCTGTCACGGCTGCCGCGCCAAAGCTGCCCATAATCAAGCCCAAACTCCACGCATTGCCATAAACCTCATTGACATAATAGGGCATCGTCACAGCTGAGATCGCATGGTCAATCATATTCGTCACCATTACGACAGCAACCAATGTCAGCAGGAATTTATCTTGCTGTAAGAAGCCAAATCCTTCGCGGAAATCTTGCCAATAACTATTAGCCGATTCCGCTTGTGCTTCGGCTTGTTTCTGGAATATTTGCCGTGAAATGAATAATTGTACACCCATTGCCGATACTAAAAACGTTGCCGCATTAATCATTAATACAATCGGTGCACTTGTGAAAGCAATCAAGATACCAGCCAACGGCGCACCCAGCATAGAAGTCGCTCGTGAAAAAGCATTTGCTAGACCAGTCGCCCGCTCCAATGATACCTCTGCTACTTCTGCCAATTCAGGGATCATTGCTTGTCTGGCGCTTCGCCCAGGTGCATCCAATAAATTTCCAAGAAAAACAAGCAGCACCAATTGCCAAAATTGAATCCCAATCGTTAAATGCAAAATTGGGATTATTAATATGGTAACCCCACTGGCGAAATCAGCAAAAACCGACACTTGCTTATAACCAATGCGGTCTACTAATGTCCCGCCAAATAACATGGCAATGATGATCGGCAAGACACTGAAAAATGCCGCAACACCCATGAGTGCCGCGCTCCCTGTGGTCTGTAAGACAAACCAAGGAACAGCAACCGCCGCCATCACATCGCCCGTTGCTGATACCAATGATGTTCCATACAGCGCATAGAGTGGCAGTCGATTTTTAGTCTTCATCAGTCACATCTTGCCCATTGCGGTAGACTGATAAGAGTTGATAGGTCTCATTGGCAAAAATCGCCTCGAAAGTATCCGCTGTTCTTAGACTATGAAAACTGATTTGCACAGCATCATGCCCCTTATGAGAAAAATATTGCGGATGTTGGAGTTGAAAACGCGGGGTTGCTTTGTTGAAAGCAGCCGCCTGTGGAAGCGAAATCGTCACACCAGACAAACTGTTGTAGTTGATAACATCACAATTTGGACATAGTGAATGCATCCCAAGATGCCAATCTGGACTTAGTAAGAAATCAGGCATGGTGAGATGTATTTTTGCCATTGTCCCGCATGTCGAACAACATTGCGACAATGCATCAATATGATTGCTATAAAATTCATAGCAATCTTGACGTAATCGGTTCAGCGCAGGTTTTACTGTCTTAATACCCTGCAAACGAGCACTACTACCATAACTATCCCAAGCAGGGTAGCGCTCATCAGGGCAACAATTCGGACAAAGTAACGCCATCTCACCTGTTGCGGAATCCATTCGCACCCGATATTTTGTTTTTCCACAACGACCACACCAAAGACGCGTATCTTGCCATATATCATCTGCAGAATAATTGCTGAGTTCATTTTCTAGGAGTTTACGAAGCGTCAATTTTCCCCGATGCAAGCGGACTGCAACCGCACTCTCAGTCATGCCCAAATCACGAGCGACTTTGGCTTGTGGTTGTTCTTCCAAATAGCGTGCAATCAAAATCGCACGATTCTTTGGCGACAGCATCGCCAGAGCATTATCCAGTAAATCCGATATTTCACTGTGTTCCAATTGATACTCAGCTAATGTATCGGCAGGCGCATAATCTAAAGCCATTTCATGAGCCAATTGTTTGCCATTCGCGCGATACCAGCGTTTATAGATATTATAAGCAATGGTATTCAACCACTTATCGACACCCGACATATCCGTGATGTTGTGCTGTTGCTGCCATGCGGTAACATAAGTCTCTTGGACGAGATCCTCTGCGATATAGAGGTCTCCTGAGAGAGATTGCATCCAGCGTAATAATCGCGGACGCTCCTCCTGAAAAACTTGCTCCAAAGTAATAGCTGTTGCCATGAAAACGACCTTCTCATTGCCTTGTTTATCATATATCGCAAAAATCAGTGCATATCTTACACAAGTTTCTACAGAAATTTTGATAATTCTGTTCAAAAGAACAGTTATCCGACTTTTATACGAACACTGATGAAGTAGGAGTCCATCAAAAACTTGGAGCTAAGCCTCAACTTTGATACTTGCCTTTATACTCATTCATCGCTTGTATATCATTTTCGCCATGAAATAAATTTCATATCTTTCGTAGCTGGTTAATTTGTTGACTAGCCATATTACATTGAGACGCATTTTTGAAGATGAAGTTCTTAGTGGTTTACTAAAAAATAATGGCTAAAAACGTAACCGCATAGATTACAGGACTCAAAAATTGCCTTCTTTTTTTAAGCAAAACACATCTTAATGTATCGTTTAGCGCTGGCTCGAATAATCATCAATTTGTGTGATGATTTTACCCATTTTCTGAAATTCGCGTTGTATCGCACGGAGTAGATGAGTCATCGTGACGGATTGATCGTCCTCTACCGCAAAAAATGCTGCTGCTAAGGCGATATTACGGATATTGCCCCCTGTTAATTCAAAACGTTGTGCGAGATAGTCCCAATTAACATCGTCATCGAGTGGTGTTGCTTTTGGGAAAGCATTGCGCCACATTTGCGCCCGATACTGAACATCAGGGAAGGGGAACTCCACAATAAATTGCATCCGTCGCACAAAGGCTTCATCCATATTTTTGCGGAGATTAGTTGTTAATACCACGATGCCATCGTATTCTTCCATCCGTTGTAGTAGGAAACTCACTTGAATATTGGCAAAGCGATCTTGGGCATCACTGACTTCACTGCGTTTGCCGAAAATAGCATCCGCTTCATCGAAGAAAAGAATCGCATTGCTGGATTGCGCCTCATCGAAAATCTGCGCGAGATGCTTTTCTGTCTCGCCGATATATTTACTAATCACTGTTGATAGATCAATCTTATAGAGATCAAATCCGAGTGCCTTAGAAATAATCTCGGCAGCCATCGTCTTACCCGTCCCCGAAGGACCTGCAAATAAGATATTTAAGCCTTTACCGAGTGATAATTTTTGATCGAAGCCCCAATCATGATAGACCCGCCAGCGATGCCGTACCTGATTATGAATTTCGATGAGTAAGCCTTTTTGGGCAGGAGGCAGGATAATATCATCCCAAGTGTACTTACCACTAATCGGTTGTGCGAGTGTCGATAAGCGCCGATTAGATTGTAGACGGCAGGCTTGCTGTAAATGGCTATGTGTGATGCGCGGATTTTGAGGATTATCAATACGTGCTAGCCCTATCGCGGTGGCAATTGCATCTTTAATTTGACCTGCGGTGAAACGAAAATTGTTGGCAATATCAGGCAAATTCATAGATTGATTGCTATGGTCTAAGAGGCGTTCCCATAAGTGAACCCGTGCATCAAATTCAGGTGGTGTGAAAGCCAGATGCAAGAATTGTCGATCCGTATCCATATTGCGCGGTTGCCATGCTTGCTCACCGCTCATGAAGATTATGGCACGATAGCTATCAAATTGCTGTAAAAATTGTGCCAGTAAATGCGATTTGTCGTCTGTAAATAATGTGTCGATGCCCTCCCAATACAGAATACTCCCTGTGAGCAGTGCCTCGCGTAAGATAAGACGTACCGTCTGTGAAAAATCATTGTGTGCGATAATTTGTGCGGTATCGACCACCAGTAAACGCCGTTGCCAGATGGTACACAATGCGCTTGCAACCGTTTGTCGCCCGATACCGTATTTCCCCTGAAAATAGAGGGTCATATGAGCATTCATCGGCTCATCAAGTTGTGATAAGCGCGTTATTTGTTGCGTTAATTCTGTGGCTAATACAAGGCTTGATAAAGCAATATCAGGCGAAGTTAGATCAATAGCTGACTCAATGTTGGCATCAGGATGATCTGATTCAAGCAGGTAATTAATGATACGCGCATCAACTTTAAGCGGCATCGTTAAGAAATGATGGTGTTGCTCAGTTGTGTGATGATGCAGTACGCGATATTGCATCAAAGGCGAGGTATCATCCAACCATTGACGCAGTTTTATCTTTTGCTCAAAGGTCGCACAGAGCAAATTCAACACGAGATCAATCGTTGGATGCTTCTGATTTACATCATTTTGAAGATAAGCATACAGTAAGCCATAACGGCTATCGAGTTCAGGTGCGAGGCAAATCAGCACAATATGAACCGCTTCATCACTTAAACCAAAAATTGCTTGTAATAAATCTAAACGTAGTAAGATATTGTTGGCGCGTGCTGCTTGTTTGCGTGCTTCAATCGTATCAGTGAGAGATTGTAAAGCATGTTGAGCATCTGCTGATGTCCAAATATCTTGCCCTTGTACCCAACGTGGCGCACCGATAGCTTGCGTGAGGTAATGGTCAATTTCAGTATCAGTGAGGACTAATCCTGCAAAGTTGTTATCAAGTATTTGTGATTGACGGGCTTGCCAGACTTGCATCTGAATCAGTAGATCAATCCGTTCCATTTCCGCAAGCAAATGTTGCATCGAGCTTGTGAAGGGGCTCATCCGTACTCCTAATACTGTGCAAGTCGTGCATTGAATCCGCTACTCGTCAAGGCTTGTAGGGCAGGCGATAATTCTTTGAGAACCGCATTGTCAAATTGGCTTTGAATTTTGGCAACCATGCCATCCAAATTATCATAAGATTTAACACGATGTTCGATCACATGCGTTAACAGGGTTGATAGTTGCTCAAAACGTGCGATGCCTTTTAATTTTTGTGTGGCTGTGTAACGATCTGTCATTGTCAAACCATCATAGGTGTAATTCGCAATCGCGTCTGTCACGGTTTCATAAAAGTGAATGCTACTACGTGCTGCAAAGCTATAACCATCATTAACATGTGCCAAGCGCACGACCTCGCCTGATGACAAGGTATGTGAGCCTAATTGTAGATATTTGCCATAATACTGATCGAGATCACCACCTTGCAAGGATGCAATCTTCGGATAACGGAAGTTAATTGTATGGGCAAATTCATGGGCAATAATCTGATGGGAGTTAAAACCAAGTCCATCGCCTGTACGCAAACTCTCGCTGCCTTTAATGAACATTTTATTACCGTAATACATCACAAAGCCTGCTTGATTTCGTCCATACCAAACCCCTTGACCCGTATTCGGATTCACATTATTGGTCGGATTACGTTTGACCAATAAAGGCGCATATAACATCCGAAACGCATTGACTACATCTGCATCGTTATACAGTCCATCGAAAAGTGGCGCGAGCGATTCAGCAATATTTTGGACAACATCAAGTACATTTTGGATTTCATCTGCTTGCCACATACCACCTTTATCACTGCCTAAGGCGACACCATATTGATGCAATTGTTCCTCTGCGCTCAGATTGGATGCTATTTGCGATGTTGCTTGCGCAGGTGCAGCCGATGCAACAGTGATGATTGGTGCTGCTTGTGGCGGTGGCGCTTGATAATCCCACGTTTGAATAGTTGTCCATAGACGGGGTTGATAACGCACATCTTGCCATGCCATAAAATTGACTGTAGGAATTGTGAGTTCGGTACAGATCGTCAAAAATTCATCAATTTGGTCAGGACGCGCACGCCACACAAAGTGATGTCCTTGGGTTTGACCTGCTGTGAGTGCCGCAGGGATCAAAATTTTGTCAGGGAAATATTGGGTATAAGCGCTTTGAATGGCGGTGATATTTGCCCTTAAATTACCCGATAGGGTATCCAGTGGAATCAATGGCATGATGGCATGGCAAACACTCGCAAATTCCACCAGTGGAAAATCACGCTCATAGGGTGGATTTGCAATCGCTAAGATACCATCTTTTGGTAGGACATCCTTGAGCAAATTCACATAGACTCGTGCATCCCGCGCTGACCATTGACCCATAGGGCGTAATACAATCGTGCTGATACCTGTATCGCGCATTCGTTGATGTAAGGCATGGACTTGGGCTTGTAGGTTGGCTGAATAAATATCGACCCAAGCCCAAATTGGGATTTGTTTCGATTGCATGAAAGCAACCCATTCCCCAAATATATCGCCATGAATATAATCAGGATCAGGGAATATTTCAGTGTCATCTAAGATTTTGATAACAATATTTTTGAGTCCCATCTCGAAGATGGTGTCGGTCAAGCTATCGAGATTCGGCGCGGTTTTTTCCAGTTGGCGGATAAAAAATCCTTTGTCAATCGCAACCATATCTGTGATGTCCTTCAATGAAGATAGATTTAAAAACTATTGAAATGCGCCTGACGCTAATTGTAAATGGCAATGATTATTTAGAGATTCTGCAATAAAGCGGACTCTAAAAATATTGCTTTATTGCCCAACCCAAAATAGCCACTCTACACTCAGTAATTATCAATTTCTTCAACATCATAATCATCGCTATCATCGTCGTATGTGTCAGTATAATCATCACTCGTAACGACATCATCGACAGCATAGCTATCGAATTTGGTTGTTGCGAGTGGGTCTTCCACATTGAGGTCAACATCATCAGTTGATTGTGTTTCTTCTGGAAATTGATTATTAACCAAATCTTCTTGTGGTAATAATGGCGCAGCAGGTGCAACGGCTTCTGGCGTATCATCAATGATGCTATTGAGTACCGCAAGCGTATCAACATCAGGAGCGAGTGGCTCAGAATCATCTTCGACTTCAATTGGTGCTTCATCCACAATCTCGTCTATTGCCGATTCGCCAATAACAACATTATCTGCAACATTGACCGTCTGGCTATCCATTGTCACGCTTGATGGAAGCGGTATTGGCTCAGGATCATTAACAATCGGTGCAATATCATCAGGTGTAGCTAAGGGTGTGACGGCTTGTGAAACTTCGATGATCGGTGCTTCTACAATCGGTTCTGGCTCGGGTTCAGGGTCGACGGCAACAGATTCAGCTTCGACAATAGCGACAGGGTCAGGCTCATCAAGCGCCGTTTCTTCTACATCTGTTGATAAGCCGATACCTGTTGCTTGGGCAGTTGCCGATGGCAGAACAGGTGGTGTAACCGTATCGGCAGCTTGTGATGTAGGTGTCACTTGGCGTGCTGCTTGGCTCGCTGAGCGTGCAATTTCGGCGGCACGTTCGCGCCGAATGCGTGACTCTTCAGCACGTTGAGCGCTCTGTTCATAGAAACTATCATCTAATAATGCAGAATTTGTTTCGAGTTGTTCAGGCGCTTGCCGATATTGTCCTGCTTTAGGTGCGCCTTGTGACGACCTGAAAATTTCTTGTAGTTGATCGAGTTGCGCTTGATTGATATTGCCTTCACTATCCGTTAGCGATGTGAGTAATAAGCTGTTGAAATCTTCTTGTGAGTCATCGCCATCATCGTCATCAACCTCACCGCGTGCGATTTGACCCCATTGCGATATTTCTTGCATCAGCACATCTTCCACTTTAGAGACTAAAATTGGGAAATTAGCTGAGGCATCTTCCAAAGTCAATGAATCAAGATCAGGCATCGCTAATTTAGCGGTTTCGAGGTTGATTTGTGTATCCCGATAGAGTGTGACTTGGCGATCCCATTGGTAAAGTTGTCGGAAGGCTGCAATGTATGATACAACCGCAGGGATAATGGCTGTCAGCAACGAAATCAAGGGGGCAACAAGTTCGTTCCCTGATAACACAACGCCTAGCGATGCTAGCAATGATGAAATGGTCATCAAGATTGCCCCTAAACGAAAGGCAACATCTACATTTTGTTCATATTCACGCGCACGGTCTTGATAATATTCTAATTGATAGTTAACACGGCGTTCCCAATAAATTTTAGTGAGAACATCTGCCATTTCACCTTCAAGATAAGAGGCATTGGATGTATCGGCTGCGAACGTTTCGTCGGATTGCTCAGGATTAGCCATCTTGTTGCTCCTTCTGGCGGACATTAAGCACTTGCAAGCGTAATTCTTGTACACGCTGATTACTATTAAATTTGCCGAGATGAGCAAGATATTTAAAATAAATAATACGTAGCTCTTCTGTTAAACGCCGATATTGCGCCCAACGCTGACGAGGTTCACCATAATTTGCTAATAAGGTGTAGTAGCTTGCGCGTGCGCTGATAATCGCCGTGCAAATCCCCAAGAATAAATTTAATAAGCCTGAATCAACAACGATTGGAAATTCAGTGAAGGGGAATGTGCCTAATTGTGCGCCACCTTCAAATGCGCCACCGATAGCATAGATAAAACTGTTCAATACAGAAATAAGCGTTGTTAAAAGCGCAGCAACAAGGAAGATACGTTGATAATAATAGTAACGGCTTTGATAATAAGATGATTTTTGATTGAGATCCCAAAAAGCAGGTAGTAGGTATTTTTCGAGTATGGCTAAATCCGCCATGATGTTAGGGAATTTGGTCAAATCGGCTTGATCCCATTTGCTTGGGACGATGAACCCTTGTTCGTATAGATTCTTTTCATACTGTTCTTTATCGAATGAGCCGTCACTGTTTTGTGGAGGTGTCCACTCTTTCGGTTGCTGTGGACGTGGAACTGCCATCAACCTGAATAATTTTGTAAAACCAGATTTTTCTGTTTTCTGGCGTGGTCTTCCGAACATAGGTGTACATCCTTGGTTAGCGCCGTTTATTCAATATACGTCATAGTAATTATATCGGCTTTTATTCTGCTGAAACATAAGTATAGCGAATTGTAATACTTTTCTCGCTTAGTTAAGCGTTTTGCTTCCTGCAATGCAGTATACTATTAAGAATACCGTATTTTGTCATATTATGTATCTTAAATTGACGCTTCTTAGAAATTCGCTACGATCTATTGCACTAGGAGTTATGATGTTCGTTACGCTGGATACTGTTCATCTGTATGCGAAGCCCAATGCGAGTGCTTCTATTCGCGCTCGTATCGCACCCAACCAGAAACTCCCAGTTCATGGTACGCCCATCATCAATGATGGCTGGATATGGCATCAGGTCAATATTGAGGGGACATATTGGATACCCGAAAAACGGGTAGACGG
>JBAUIA010000162.1:0-6213 GCA_049680565.1 Phototrophicaceae bacterium | reverse complement strand
CGTTTACCGTGATGCAACAGTGCCAGAGCGTTTTGACGCATTTTTGAGTAATGTCCCTACGATTGCAAGCAATATTCGCAATGTATTATTAATGTTTAATTGGGAAGGCGATATTGCAACTATCAGTGGCGTATCTAACCGTCCAGCGATGGATATTTGGAGCGCTAGCTTGCTGATTATTGGCATGGCTGCATGGCTCATTTTTGCCATCCGTAAGCGAGATACGGTTTATTGGTTGATTCCTGTCATTGCATTTTTGATGCTATTACCGTCAGCATTGTCGATTGCATTCCCACATGAAAATCCAAGCCATACCCGTACGAGTGGCGCAATTCCGATGATCTATCTCCTTGCTGCAATGCCTTTAGCGTTTATGGTGGAGCTATTGCTAGATCAGTTTAATAATTGGCGTGGACAATTGGTATCAGGGGCAGTGTGTATCGTGATACTATCAGGCTCGTTCTTAGCGAATAACGATCTATATTTTAATGTGTATCGTCAACGGTATGAAGAATCATTCAACCCTTATTCCGATGCAGGGCGTTATCTTTATGGGTATGTTCTGACAGGGGGGGCATATGGTAATGCCTTCCTAATTGGATATGAACATTGGTGGAGTCATCGAGCCATAGGGTTAGAAGGTGGCTTAGAAGAATACTGGACAGGGGGTATTGTTCCGTATGTTGATGGTAACTATTCGACTGATCCAATTATCCAAGCGATTTATAATAATTTGGCAGCAACCGATACTTTCCAGTTTCGACCAACAGCCAATTTGTTATTTTTCTATTCACCTAATGATACCGATACCACGCAAGCATTACGTGAATTGTTCCCGACTGGGGTTGCAACGCAACGGATGACTTATAATCCAAATGAACCCTTTATGACGTATGAAGTACCTGCATTGGGTGATGATGGTTTTCAACAATGGCTGACTGACCATCCACCGATTGAGGAATAATGCGTATCATCGTGTATAAGTTAGTTAATGCACACACGTACAACCGTTTTACGGGCTTATCATTACAGAATGACCATCAAATGTTTGTTATGAAAAGAATTGAGGATTCGGCATGAGCGAACAATCGTCGAAAACACCGATACAATCAACACCGCAACGCTCAAATCCTAAACTGAGTATCACACTAATTTTGCTGACATTCATTATTGCATTGGGTGGATATTTCCGTTTCTTGGGTCTCAATTGGGATGATTATTCGGCATTACATCCTGATGAACGCTATCTAACGCTAAATTTGCTACCTCAAATTGGTGGTGTGTTGCAATTCACGCCCGATAATGAACATTTTCCACCGTATGTGGTCATCACAACACCGACTAATCAACTGATTCAATCTGAATTCGATATTCAAGTGAATAGTGCTTTATCAGTTGGTGCAATTCGTAATGATATGAGTTCAGATGTTGCGCGTTGGTGGGTGGGTGACGATCAAGTTGTCACCTTTGATACGGCTGATACAGCCCATCAATCGTTATTGCGTGGAGATATTTCAGCGATTGTCGTCTTAGAAAGTGTCGCACCGCGTTATATTTCAGCATCGACAATCTTACTCAGTACCTTTGATTCAATCCGCGTGCAGCAACTACGCTGTAACGCGCTTAACCCCGAAACTGAAGGCGCTGGGGGCTATTTCGATACCTACTGTTCGCCCTTAAATCCTCATAATGCTTACGCTGGCTCATATGCCTATGGCACATTACCACTATTTATCCCGTATTTTGCACAAGATATATTAGAATTTTTTACGCCTGATGCGGGTGTTACACCCTATCAACAAGGCGTGCTAATTTGGCGCTTTTTCTCGGCATTTTTTGATGTAGGCGCGATTATCTTGGTCTTTCTCATCGGCTCACGGATGCACAATCGGTGGGTTGGCTTAATTGCTGCGATTTTATATGCCTGTGCGCCACTGGCTATCCAAAAAGCACATTTTGGTACAGTCAATGCGATTACGGCATTTTTTGTTACCTTAGCGATATGGGCAGCCGTGCATGTGCAAGATCGCGGTAAAATTT
Source organism: Phototrophicaceae bacterium (assembly GCA_049680565.1). Taxonomy (GTDB): domain Bacteria; phylum Chloroflexota; class Anaerolineae; order Aggregatilineales; family Phototrophicaceae; genus JAUZRW01. The sequence continues at coordinate 4,173 of JBAUIA010000162.1, read as the reverse complement.
ATCATTATATTGTCTTTGGGATTGCTTTCGGTGCAGCCTTAGCAGGGCGTATTAATGTGATTCCGCTTGCAGGTATTGTTGTGCTAGCTGGGATGGTCAATGCTGCGCCTGTTTTGGATAGCCGTATTGCATGGACAGAACGTGAACGCTTACTCTGGCGCAATATCATAGGGGTCTTTGTAGCAGGGGCAGTCACAATCTTAACCTTCCGCATTTTTAATCCTTATGCCTTCACGGGACCCACATTTTTCCATTTTATCCCGAATATGCGTTGGCTTGCGGATGCACAAGGGAGCAGTTTTGCCGTCAGTGGTGCGAGTGATGCCCCACCCAACTGGCAATGGTTAGCACGCTCATCTTTCTTATATCCATTGCGTGATATGTTGCTATGGGGCATGGGAATCGGTATGGGTGTTATGGCGTGGCTAGGCTTCTCATGGTCGGGCTTACGCTTATTGCGTGGTAGTCGCATGAGTTTGCGTAATATTTTGCCATTTGCATGGGTGTTGGTGTACTTCGCATGGATTGGCGATTTATGGGTTATGACCATGCGCTATTATTTGCCACTCTATAGTTCATTGGCAATTTTTGCAGCATGGGCGCTCTACGAACTGATTAAACGCGCCCAACAAAACGATACCTCCTTAACCCGTGTGCTGCTGATTGTTTTTGGTATTTTCTTCAGTATTGTGCCGATTATTCAGATGAGTGCTGAAGCCATTAGCCCTACAAGTATGGTATCGGCATTGATTGCTGTGATATTGATTGCCATTGCGATTGTGCCAAAAATCAACTTTAGAGCAACAGCGTTGGCAGCTTTTGTAGTGGGTTTCACTGTTCTTTGGGGCTTGATGTTCACCAACATTTATCGCCATCAATTAACCCGCGTACAAGCAGCGCGTTGGGCGAGTGAATTTATATCAGGCGATTTTTCGATGCAGATCGACGGTGCGCCAGATGGTACACCGCTCATTAATATTGGAATTTTCAATCGTTTGGGTGATAGCGCTCAAACGCCTGATGATCTGTTAGGGTTTGCGAGTCGCTTAGAAGCGAATTTACCGTATCTCACCGATTTTGTTGCCCCTGCATCAGGCACAATTACAAGTGTTCATGCACCTCATTTAGTTGATCCGTTAGGCGATCCTGATACTGAAATCTTGTATATCTCGGTTGCAAACGCAGAGACATTAGAATTGCTCGGTGAAATCACCCTCGAATCGAACTTCCCAAATGAGAATCATCCTTTAGGAGATGCGTACGACATCGTCTTTGATGAACCGATCACATTGGTTGAAGGCGAAGAATACACATTCAAGGTGGAAGCCTTAGCAAGTCCTATCACTACCGCAGGACAAGTGATCCTCACAGAAGGGGTTTGGGATGATCGCATCACAACGACACCCTATTGTGATTTACCAAATGGTTTAACTTGGGCTGATGACATCTCATCAGGACTCGTTTCTATCAATGATTGTAATGGCGCAACATTAGCGCGTGCTTTACTGCAATCGTATGATTTGCTGATGTCCTATCCGATTGATGAAGAACTCAAGCGTGATAGCATGGTTGATGCGCTAGAAGTCGGTGATTACATCGCCATTACCAGCAATCGCTTTTACGATACAGAAACGCGTAATCCGATGCGCTTCCCGATGACAGTCGCTTATTATGAAGCCTTATTCAGTGGCGAACTCGGTTTTGAATTGGTCATGACATTCAGCGAAAGTTATGAATTTGCTGGTTTGAGTGTGAGTGACCAGCATTTACCCACTTATAATTCATCGACTTGGTTGAATGAACTTGAAGCGGATGAAGCCTTCCATGTTTACGATCATCCTGCGGTTTTTGTATTCCGCAAAACGGATAGCTATGACCAAGCAACAGCAGAATATCTGCTGGATGTACCGCTTACCCGTATGGAACAAATTGGCTTTGGGTCTGTGCCGATTAGCGCACAAATTCCGGGTGCTATCTATTGGTCATCATTGGATGCTGACCAAGCTCCAACAGCCTTAAATCAACCTGCGGATGTCTTAGAAATCAATCGTGATAATGGGACATGGTCAGACCGTTTTGATAGCAACAGCCTACTTAATACCAATCAACCGATTGGCGTTGTGGTCTGGTGGTTGCTGATTATCTTACTTGGTATGATAACGTTCCCACTCTTATTCACAGCCTTCCCAATGTTGGCTGACCGTGGCTATGGTTTTGCAAAAATTATGGGCATGTTGCTAATCGGATGGATTGCTTGGTTTGCGAGTAATTTTCGTGTGCCGATGTGGTCACAAACAGGCTTATTGATTGTTCTTTTGGCACTCGTTATGCTCAGTGCCTATTTAGCTTATGTGCGCCGTATCGAATTAACAACCTTCATCCAAGCACATTGGCAACGTTTACTCACCATTGAAATTTTGTCGCTGATTTTGTTTGTCGCTTTCATCTTCGTGCGCCTTAGCAATCCTGATTTATGGCATCACCCAATGGGTGGCGAAAAGCCAATGGATTTTGCGTACTTCAATGCTGTACTGCGTACAACCGTGTTCCCAGCGTATGATCCTTGGTTTGCAGGTGGCAATATCAATTACTACTACTTTGGCTATGTCATTGTAGGTGTGCCAACATTACTCCTCAAGATTGTGCCATCGTTTGCATATAACCTGATTGTACCGACTATTTTCTCGGTAACGGGAATGGGTGCTTTCTCAGTAGCGTTCAATATTGTCGCAGCATGGTCAAGCCGCCACGTAGAAACGATTAATAGTGAAAAAGTCACTGTAGTTCGTCGGATGGGGAATCCGTATGTTGCAGGGATTGCTGCGCTGTTACTCACGGTTGTATTAGGCAATCTCGATACCCCGCGTGTATTAGTTGAAGAAGGGATTGCGCGACTCGGTGGTTTTGAACGTCCGATAGGCTTGGAAGATTATCTGGTCGATCAATATATCGAGCGAAATGGTATTGAACCTGATCTCGTCACACGCCAAGAACTCAGTGAACGGGCGCAACGCGGTTTCCTCACCGATGAAATTGCCTATGAAACGAGCATTCGTGTGGATCTGGTTACATCGTTTATGTCAGGATTAGGACGAGCGCTTTCTGGACAACCCTTACCTATGGGTTCAAATCGTTGGTATTGGGCTCCAACGCGCGTCATCATGGAAACACCGGGAGTTGGTGGCAATGCAATCGCAGAGATGCCATTCTTTACTTTTGCCTATGGTGATCTACATGCCCATATGATTAACATGCCAATTATGCTCTTTGCGCTTGCATTCGTTTTCCACGAAGTTGCGGTTGGGCGACGCGATGAGCGCACGATTTTTGGGCAATTCTTAGCTATTTTCTTTGGCGCACTCGCAATCGGTATGATGCGTGCGACCAATACCTGGGATTTCCCATCTTTCATGATTTTAGCGGTGATTGGTTTGGGGTATGCGTGGTGGCGACGTTGGCAATCAACATTTGATACCTCAACGATCATGCGATCACTCGTTTTCACTATCCCGCTTGCTATCGGTGCAGGGATTTTGTGGCTTTGGTTGATGTCAGGGTGGGGCGCACAAGCTGTTACAAGTAATGTACTATCAAGCCTTGCGAGTAATCTGATTGTGCAAGTGGTTCTGGTCATTTTTATCATTATTGGCTTAGGTGGCGCACTTTGGTTTGCATCGCCATTGGTCAGTGATGGCATTAACCGTCAATCACTTGTGCATGTTTTGTTTTATATCGGCGGATTTATCGCCATTGCAACTTTTGTCGTAGCCCCCTACGAACACTGGTTTGGCTCAAATTACAATAGCATTGCTCTATGGGAAGGGAATCAGACCCCCTTATGGATTTATTTCCATATTCATGGCTTATTCCTATTCTTGATTGTTTCAATGCTGATCTGGGAAACAGCGCGTTGGTTAAGAGATGTTCATGTGCGGGATCTACGAGGCTACAGCACCCCTTTGATGATAGGTGTTGTAGGTGTTACAGCATCTATTTTCGTGGGCGTTGTACTCGGTTTCATGGGGAATCAAGTAGCAATGATTACTATCCCACTGATTGTTTGGATTGCTATCTTGTTCTTCAGACCTGACCAATCAATACCGATGCAATATGTACTTGTACTCGCAGGGTTTGCATTATCGCTTACATTAGGTGTTGAAGTCATTGTGATTG
>JBAUIA010000161.1:0-12407 GCA_049680565.1 Phototrophicaceae bacterium | reverse complement strand
ACACAAATCCGTAAGATGTTAAATTCTTTTACTCAAAGGCTAAAAACTGACTAATGACTAATGACTAATGACTAATGACTAATGACTAACTACACCCTTGCCATTATCGCTGGCGGAAAAAGTTCCCGAATGGGGACAAATAAAGCAGTTATCACATTTGATGGGCAGACGCTGATTGAACGTATCATTGAGCACACTCAGGATTTGGGACAGCAAACAACGATGCTCATCACCAATACACCCGATGAATACACGCATCTTAATTTGCCGATGTTCGCGGATGTTATCCCAGATAGTGGCTCATTGGGAGGCATCTATAGCGCCCTCTATCATAGCAAGACAACACACACGATTGTGATTGCCTGTGATATGCCGTTTGTATCCGCCGATGTTTTACGCTTGATGCAAACACATGCCGATAAAGCCGATGTAGTTGTGCCAACGGTTGAAGGCTATCCCCAAGGCTTACATGCGATCTATAGCAAAAATTGCCTTGAACCGATTCGGGCAAAAATTGAGTCAAAACGATTAAAGGTGATTGGCTTTTACGAGCAAGTCCGTGTGACATATCTCGATGAAACGGCATTAGAAACAGTCAATTCAGATGGCTTGGCATTCATGAATGTGAATACACCAGAGGAGTTAGAGATAGCACGTGCAAAGATAGAAAATACCACTCCCTAAATCCCTCCACATCAGCATTCGCTTCGCTCATTATGGAGAGGGACTTTAACAGCAAAAATTATTATTAAGGACTTATGATGCCAGTTTTTGACAAGCAAGCCTTATTAGAGACCTATCAAGGGCGTGGACGAGAAGCGCTTTTGCCCGTTTTGTGGGATATTCAGGAGGCAAAAGGTTATATTAGTGCGGAATCAGTGCATGATATTTCGCAAGTTTTACGCGTACCTGAAGCCGATATTTATGGTGTCATTAGTTTCTATAGTTTATTCCATGAAAAACCCACAGAAGAACGTATTATCCGCGTGTGTACTGACCCATCGTGTGCATTAGCCAATGCCGATAGCGTCTTAGAAGATGCTCGACAAGATGCGATAGGATGTACAGTAGAAGCAAGTCCCTGTTTAGGCATGTGTGATTTTGCTCCTGCTGCCTTGGTTAGTGTGCGCGGACAACACGATATGCTCATCCCGAATGCAGATAGTAAAACGCTACAAACAGTGACGACTCAGCCAGACTATCACGCAATCATAAAATCCGAAAAACCAGTTTTGTTGCACACATCAAAAAATGAAGCATTGGCTGATTATGGCACATATAATGCGCTGCGTCAGGCATTGCAACAAACGCCTAATGACATCATCCAATCCGTTGAAGCATCAGGCTTGATTGGACGTGGTGGGGCTGCCTTTCCCACAGGCTTAAAGTGGAAATACACCCGTCAATCAGACAGTGACCTAAAATATGTCATCTGTAATGCCGATGAAAGCGAACCGGGGACATTCAAAGATCGTGTTTTACTAGAGACGCGCCCGCATTTGTTGCTAGAAGGCATGTTACTGGCAGCTTATGCCATTGGCGCGACTCGTGGTTATATCTTCATCCGAGGGGAATACCCTGTTGCAGAAAAAATCCTCCATGATGCGCTTAAACAAGCACAAGAGGCTGGCTATCTCGGTAACAATATTATGGACAGTGATTTCTGTTTTCAGATTGAGATACGACGGGGTGCTGGTGCGTATATCTGTGGCGAAGAAACGGCACTCTTTGAAGCGATTGAAGGTAAACGTGGTTTTCCTCGTATCAAACCACCCTATCCGACGACCCATGGCTTATTCGGCAAGCCAACGGTGGTCAATAATGTGGAAACATTGTGTGCTGTCCCTGAGATTATCAAACGTGGTGCGGAGTGGTTTAGCAGTATTGGCACAACAAAAAGCACAGGCACGAAACTGGTTTCAGTCAGTGGGCATGTGCAGCACGCAGGTGTGTACGAAATTGAACCAAGTTTGCCATTACGTCAATTGCTGGATGAATATTGTGGTGGTGTCGATGGCACACTACAGGCGATACTCATGGGCGGTGCAGCAGGGACATTCCTAAGCCCCGATGAAATTGATGTAGCGCTCACTTTTGAAGATTTACGCGCGATTGATAGCACCTTCGGTAGTGGCGCGATTATGGTTTTCAATGATACAGTCGATTTACGCGATATATTGCAACGTTTGGGGCATTTCTTCCAGCATGAAAGTTGCGGTAAGTGCTTTCCATGCCAATTAGGAACACAACGCCAATCCGAAATTTTGAATCGCTTGGATGCACCTCGCACTGATGATGTCATTCGCTTACAAGATATTGGCATGACGATGACCGAAGCCTCATTATGTGGTTTAGGACAAACCGCAGGTTCGGCTGTGATGAGTGCTATTCAAAAATTTCCGCACTTATTTGAGGGGGCGCAATAATGGAATTTAACGATGTGATTAGCAAACGCAGGATGGTACGCAATTTTACCGATGAAGCCATTGACGATGCGGTATTAGAACGCATCCTTGATACAGGTTTACGGGGACCGAGTGCAGGATTTTCGCAAGGACAAGATTTCATTGTAGTGACTGATCCTGAGATGAAGCAAAAATTAGCTGACTTTTGCACGGAAAAATCCTATGTTGAGGCGGGTTTCGACCCCTTCATTTCTAAAGCGCCTGTCTTGATTATCCCCTGCACTAATGAAGATGCTTATCATAAACGCTATCAGCAAGCCGATAAAACCGATGAGGAGGGCAACGAAATTGAATGGCCTGTCCCCTATTGGTTTATGGATGTGGGGCACGCGGTGATGTTGGTATTGCTAGCAGTAGTCAATGAAGGATTAGCAGCAGGTTTTGCAGGATTCAAGCAATTACAAGCTGCCAAAGATGAACTCGGTATCCCTGATGAGGTCACCCCTGTTGGTGTTATTCCGATTGGATATCCTGCCCCTGATAAACGCTCACCCTCGCTCAAACGGGGTCGGCGTGGTGTTGAAAATAGTGTTCATCATGGAAAGTGGTAAACAGATTATGATTAAAAATTTCAATAACTACCAAGAAAGTGTTGCGTTTGAAAAGCAATGCCAAAAAATAGTGACAGACCATTTTAGAGTACCGTTTGAACGACAGGTACGTATCAAGATTGGTGATCCGCCAAAAGCACATAAGTTCGATTTAGTATCTCACCAACGAGGTACTATAATCGAATGCAAGAACTATCAATGGCGAAAGAATGGTGATCCTCCCAACGGAAAAATAACAGAACTGAAAAGTGTAGTTCTGTATTTTTTGTTTGTTGAGTTTCAATGTGAAAAAATAATTATGATGGCAAAAAGTACACACCCAAAACGAAATGAGACATTAGCTGAGTATTTTGTCAGGTTGCATGGTCATCTACTGCATGATACCGAAGTTTGGGAAGTTGATAAAGAAACAAACACAATTAAAGAATTAAGGTAAACAATCTTATGACTGAAAAAATGATTGCTTTTACATTAGATGGCGAAACCGTAGAAGTTGCAGAGGGCACAACGATATTAGAGGCAGCCGAACAAACTGGCATCGACATTCCGATTATTTGTTATCACGATGCAACAACTGCCAATGGATTATGTCGGATGTGTGTGGTTGATGTGAATGATGGGCGATTATTACAGCCTGCGTGTATTGTACCGTGTACAGCAGATAGCACAGTTGAAACACGTAATGAGCGCGTCGAACGTAGTCGGCGTACCATTATGGAAATGCTCAATAGCAGTGTTGACCTCAGCGAAGCACCCGAATTAGAAGCCATCATGACGGAATACGATGCTGATAAAGATCGCTTCCCTGATGCGGTCATCCGTGAGCATGAAGTCATTGATGATAATCCGTTTTTCGTGCGCGATTATGAACAGTGTGTGCTATGCTGGCGGTGTGTGCAGGTCTGTGCAGAAGATGCTCAGTATACCTTTGCGCTGACTTTACAAGGGCGTGGTCATGATACACAAGTGAGTACCGCTTTTGATATTAGCATGACCGATTCGCCCTGTGTCTTTTGTGGACAATGTGTTGGTGTTTGTCCGACAGGCGCACTTAAATCGAAAGCTGAATGGGGATTACAACAAGGACTTAGTCACGATGAAATCCGCCAAAGTACCAAGCGTTCCAAACGGAAAAAATGAAATTAAGCTGCCACAGGGCGCGACACCCTATCAGTACCTAGAAATTAATGGCGATACAGTGCAAGCCGTTGATGGTGGTGTCATTGATGAAGGCTTAGTCAGTATTTATGTCAATGTAGCAGAAGTGGCTACCGTGATGTGTAGCCCCGTTGATGAAGAGGCGCTTGCAATTGGCTTTTTGTACAATGAGCATCTGATTGAGCAATACACCGATATTGCTCATTTACAGGTTAATGCCACGCGGACAGTGATTGATATTTTTCTGACTCATAGCGATGTGCAAGTATCTCGGCGGATGGTGATTACATCGGGCTGTGGTGGTGGTGTGGCGAGTTTATCACAACAATATGAGCCGCTTATCAGTGCTGCGGATACATCTGCAAATGTTATCACAGGTGGGATGCGACAATTACGCGGTGCAGCGACACTCTACAATGCCGTGCGTGGCGTGCATACAGCAATCCTCAATGATAATGACACAATGCTCTTGAGTGCCGAAGATGTCGGACGGCATAATACGATTGATAAAATTGCGGGCAAAGCCTTACAGCAAGGTATCAACACCCGCGATAAACTCTTATTTGCAACAGGGCGCATTAGCTCGGAGATGGTGCATAAAGCACGTCGGATGCACATTCCAATTGTCGTGAGTCGGACAGCACCGACCAAACTCGCCATTGAACTTGCTGCTTATTGGAATATTTGCTTAGTTGGTTATGTTCGGCAAAATAGCTTGCGTGTGTATACCATGCCGGAGCGTATCCAGCTTACCGCAGCAAATAACGGCTCATAAACCATGCGCTGTGATACAAACATCAAGCCTCTACTTCACATTAATCATGCTATACTAGCGATGCTACTATGATTTAACGGCTTACTTAGAGGACAACAGGGAACACATTTGTGAATAAATATTATGGATTGCGTCTTGTACGCACATTTTTCATTGCAACCTCATTAATCATCTGTATAGTTACAATTGCAACAATTGGTGCTGTGGGTGGCTTATCTATCATCAATGGTGACGAATTTGACCCCATTCGTGCCTTATTAGCCTTGGTTATCGGAGGTGTGGTTGCACTTTTGAGTTATGCCTTTGGGCAATTGATTGATCTCAACCTCAAAAATTATGAGGTCTCATGGCAACTAAAAGAGCAAATTGAAGAAGCCAACCGACTCAACAATAAAACCGTGACATTATTGAACAAACAACTCAAAATGATGTATACAGGTTTTGATCTTGACCAAGAAATAGAGATGAAAAAAATCGAGCAACAACTCAAAGAACGTCGTAGTAATCTATCGTAGGTGGTAGGCTGTATACCGTGCGGAAAATAGGTTTGACCGACTTCGGCTTTTATGCTATAGTCGTTATACAAGGGAATTTTTAGATACAATCCATCCCAAACCAGCATTTCATTCAACAATTGAGGTTTCTGTAACAAGTCCCCCAACGGGTTCTCGTCACTTTCGCCTATCTTAGGGTCATACATAATGGGACATCCCCTTATTTAATCCATGAAATCATTCAAATTAATCAATAATTCAATAAGGAGTATCATGCGTTTTAGCTCATCCTCATGAGTAGCCAAACCGCAGAAATAATCTATGGAAATTGCACAATTAGAGAGTAAAACATTATCCGATTTACGCAGCCTCGCGCGTGAACAAGAAGTTCCCCGTTATAGCCGCATGAAAAAAGATGAATTGATTGTTGGCTTACTCCGCAAAGATGCCGAACGACAAGGACACGAATTACGCGGTGGTGTACTCGATATTGTTGATGACGGCATTGGTTTCTTGCGTCCTGACAATTATCTTCCCGGTCCTGAAGATATTTACGTCAGTAAAACACAAATTAAGCGCTTCAATATGCGTACAGGTGATATGGTCATTGGGATGGTACGCCCACCTAAAGACAATGAAAAGTATTTCGGATTGCTCCGTGTGCAAGCCATCAATGGTTTAAATCCTGAAGATGTCAAACGTAGACCGAACTTTGAGAACCTAACACCGATTTTTCCAGAAGTGCGCTTTAACCTCGAAACCCGACCCAACATTCTTTCAACACGATTATTGAACTTAATTGCTCCGATTGGTAAAGGGCAACGTGGTTTGATTGTTTCGCCACCTAAAGCAGGTAAAACAACCGTCCTGAAAGATATTGCCAACGCAATCAGTACCAATTATCCACAAGTGCATTTGATGATGGCGCTTATCGGGGAACGCCCTGAAGAAGTGACTGATATGGATCGTAGTGTTGATGCGGAAGTGATTGCATCCACGTTTGATGATCCTGTACAGCATCATGTGCGTGTTGCAGAAATGGCGCTGGAACGTGCGAAACGCTTAGTTGAACTTGGGCGTGATGTGGTGATTATGGTCGATAGTATTACCCGCCTCGCACGCGCTTATAACTTGGTTGTGCCAACGAGTGGGCGCACCTTATCAGGTGGTCTTGATCCCTCAGCGATTCACCCACCTAAGCGTCTTTTCGGTGCAGCGCGTAATGTCGAAGAAGGCGGTAGCTTGACGATTGTTGCAACTTGCTTGGTCAATACAGGTAGTAAAATGGATGATGTCATCTACGAAGAATTTAAGGGTACAGGTAATATGGAACTGCACCTAAGCCGTCGCTTGCAAGAACGTCGCATCTTCCCTGCCTATGATATTGGTCAAAGTTCAACCCGACGCGAAGAATTACTCTTGGGTCCTGATTTGTTGCAACGTGTATTCACCATGCGCCGTATGTGGGGCAAACTCTCAGAAACGCACGAATCATCAGAAATTGGTGCAACCCAACAATTGCTCGAATCCTTCCGTGTGTATAACACCAACGAAGAATTTCTCAATTCTTTACCGGGTAGCAATGAGACAGCTAATTCACGCTTTTATTAGAGCTAGCGTGCTTTATCACAAAAATAATAATACAACCAACGGACGCATTCTTAATGTGTCCGTTTTGTGTTATCGCATTTTTTACAAACACGTCTTAGATAAAAACCTTTTGTAACCTTCGATAAATTTTTATAGCGTGTAGGGGATGGACTTTATGTCCTCCCACTTGGTGGGCGCAGACAGAGCAACGCTCCTACACATCTTCTATTTTATTGATAGCCATATTTATTTTTAAGTATTTTCCAGACTCTACAACCTCTGAAAATCCTCTTAGCTTGATGCCGCAATTTCTTTGATGCTAGCGTGCCAACCGGGCGCTAAACCATCAATATCAAGCGCCCGATGAGCGAGTTCAGGATCAGGCTCAAAGTAGAGTAAATTATTTAAGGCGCGAACCGTAATCGCTTGTGGATCAGATTTTTGAAGTGTGATAGCATCCCCTTTGCCAATTTCGCCTTCTTCGAGGACACGCACATAAAAGCCTGTACGCTGTTTTTGCATGAACATTTTCGTAAATTTGGGATCATTCATACGAATTGCCAATTTGAAGCATGGCACTCTCGGTTGTGTCACTTGCAGCAGGGCATCACCCATCCGATAAATATTACCAACATAGACGACATCTTCTAATAAGCCTGTTGTTGTTAAATTTTCCCCGAACTGCCCGAATGTGAAATCATCGCGTCCTGTCTCGGATTGCCAAGTGCTGTAATGCTCATGCGGATAGACATACACCGCTTTAAATTCGCCACCATGTACGCGTAAATCAGCTTGACCATCACCATCAATATTGAGCTTACGCACCATCAAACGCTCATGAGTAGCTTCTTTAAAAATGCCCGTCTCGACATGATTGCCATTAATTTCAATTGTTCTAGGGAGTCCAATATTGACCGATTCAATGTGCATGCTGATTGCTCCATAAAGACCTAAACGAGTAGATTATTAACCTTTAGAGCGCAAATCATCATGATCTCTTACGCTATGAAAGGCTTATGCTTGTGGTGAATGATAAATCACTTTCTTTAATAAAGAGCGATCAAGTTCATCCAAGCGATCTTCGCCTAGTCGTTCTAATTCTGCGCGTACTTTGAAGCTATCCTCTCGTAATTGCTTCACGTCAACTCCCTGACAAGTATCTGGCAGAATCAACAACCATTGCACGCTACGTTGTAACATCTTGATTGCACCGCGATAATTGCCGCGCTCAATCTGAAAATAGGCGATACCCACTTGCAGCACAGCACGATACAAATCACGTACAGGTGATTCAACTGCCATCCATTGTTCTTCAAATAGATCATGCTGCTTGTAGTATTCTCCTGCATTAAATTGGCGCACGCCTTCTTGTGCTAATTCAGGGAGTGGTTCTTGGCAATCACATTCAAGCTGTTCTATGATAGCAGGATCAGGTAAACGGGCGTTGTCTTTGACAATTTGGAGAAGTTGGCTGGTAAAGTCAGCGCGTGAAAGGGCTATATCTGCGCCCTGCCCTGATGCCTGTGCGCGTATATCAGCATCATCACTGACCAAGATCACAGGGATACGGCGTGTTGCAGGGCTTGATTTTGGCGTGCTTGTCCATGTTGCCCACTCGGACGATTCACTATCCACAATTACCAATGCTGCCAATGACTCAATCAGAGTGGTGATGTAATTACCAAAGACAGGCTGATGATTGACTGTGAAATCAGTATCAAGTTGCTCGCTAACAGTCTCACGCCAAGGCGGATTGCCTGTGATAACGATGGTGGGTTTTTGCATATTGTTTACTCCTGTTTTGTAATGGCGGTATGCTACCATGCTATCAGCCATCCTTAAACGATAGATGAATGGTCTGTAGCGTTAAAAGCTATTCCGTGTGATACTTTTTGATAAGCGAATCTTTCATCATTGTCGATAACTGTCCTAAAGGATAACGACCTCATGCCGAAGCAATCTTCTGATGATACACCCTCCCTAAAAGATTTATTGTCTAAAAAGACTGATTATCAAATGGATGATCGTGAACTAGTGGGCAATCCGTTTGAATGGATTGAAATTCCTGCTGGTCAGGTTAACTTAATCGGAGGTGGTAAGACTTATATCCCACAGGGAACAAGCATATCGATTCAGGTTGATTCCTTTTGGATGACGAAATATCCAATTACGAATCAACAGTATGCGCCTTATGTACATACGCTCGATGAAAAACCAACTTATTGGGACAATCCTAAATTTAATGCACCTAATCAACCGATTGTTGGGGTGTCGTGGTTTGATGTCATTGAATATTGCGCGTGGTTATCCACCAAACTAGCATTTGAGGTTGCACCACCGTTTGACTATCAATGGCAATGGGCTGCACAAGGCAATACTGCTCACAAATATCCTTGGGGTGATCGTTGGGATAATCAAAATGCCAATGCCAACGAAAAAATCGGTCAAACAACACCTGTTGATCGTTACACACAAGGGATGAGTCCATTTGGTGTCTTTGATTTGGCAGGTAATACATGGGAGTGGTGCTACATCCATCCTGATATTGCTGAAAATTATACCAGCGCACCTGCCGTTTTATGTGGGGGATCGTGGCTCAATTATGAAATGTTTGCAACGGTACATTCACGGAATATGCGCTTACCGAATATGCACTATAACGATGTTGGGTTTCGTCTGATACGTCTTTAAGTTTATGATGTAACGCGCATGGTCGGTTTTAAGCTACGATAGCGATAGAGCAAATCCCAAACGCGCATCGCGGCTTCTAAAGCAACGGAACTATCCATCTTTGATGTGCCGATTTGCCGATCAGGAAAATGAATCGGTATTTCGCTTAATTGGTAGCCGAGTTTGTAGGCAACATAATTCATCTCAACTTGGAAAACATACCCATTGGATTGAATCCGATCAATCCCCATGCCGATTAAGGTTTCACGTCGCCATGCTTTAAAGCCACCTGTTGCATCATAGATAGGCATCCCTAAAATTGTGGGGGTATAAATACGATTTGCCCACCACGAGAGCAATTTACGATAGGCGCTCCATTTATCATCGACACTACCACCTTCTACAAAGCGTGAGCCTAAAACCAGATCATACTCTTTGATTTTATCCAGTAATTGCGGAATATATTTAGGCTGATGCGAGAAATCTGCATCCATTTGGATTATGACCTCAGCACCCAGTTTGATTGCTTCTTTGAAACCTGCGATGTAGGCAGGTCCTAAACCATTTTTTTCAGTGCGGTGTAATATGTGCAAGCGATGGTCGTATTGCTCACGTAATGCGTCAGCAAGCTGCCCTGTGCCATCTGGCGAATTATCATCCACAATTAAGATGTTAACCCCTTCAATATTGAGTGCAAATAGCGCCTCAACAATGCGTGGCATATTTTGCTTCTCGTTATATGTCGGGATAACAATCATGACTTTCTGCATACCAACAGCCTTAGACACATTAATAGTGAACAAATGAGTTCAACAGTCTAAACATAGCAAAGGATTATGGCAAGGGGCGGTGAATGGCGGTGGGTTTGCTAGGGTACTTCATAGGTGAAATACCCTTGATTAATATGAAATATTATAATGCGCGAGATTCGACACGGAAGCGTACTGCTGTCCGTTCGTTGCCGTCAATATCAACTTCAGTAAAAAATGGCATACACACAATATCGAGTGCATCCCGTTCAAGATAACCACGCGCAATAGCAAGCGCTTTTACCGCTTGATTGACTGCGCCTGCACCAATGGCTTGCACCTCGGCAAAGTCATATTGGCGAATGACCCCTGCAATTGCGCCTGCAACAGCCGTTGAGCGCGACTTTGCAGAAACTTTAATTAAATCGGGTGCATCAACCTCTATTGCAGCTATGTCGAGGGGTAGTTCATTTATGTTGGTCATCATTTTTTAACCCCGTAAAATAATTTAAATAATTTATATTTGTTAATAACAGTGTACATGCAAATGACCTGCATATGCAACCTAAGCACATTGTAACGCAGACCATCCGATATGCTGTAAATTCTGTATACTTTGCCTAATTGATTGGCTCAGATAGGCAGGGATGCGCTGAGTGTATTATTCTGCTAACCCAAGTTCATAAATAACACTTTTCTTCCAACCTGATAAAGCTGCGACTTCTTTTGCTGCCTGTGAGAGCGATAAACCTTCTTCTAGTTTGTTTTCAAGCGCTGCTAATACGGTGCTTTTATCCCAATTGGTTGCATCAGCAGCCCCTTCGATCAAGAGTGTGATTTCACCTTTTGGATTTTCTTCATTAAAATGCTGCGCGGCTTGTTTGGCTGTACCGCGCCAAAATTCCTCAAATTTCTTGGTCATTTCGCGGGCAATACATACCTGCCGATCATCACCTAATACAGCAGCTACTTGCCCGAGCGTATCGGCGACACGATGCGGACTTTCATAAGCAATCATCGTGCGTCTTTCGTTTTTCAATCGCTGAAACACCTCACGGCGGGCGCTTTGCTTTTTAGGGAGGAATCCTAAATAGATGAAGCTATCAGTCGGCAAGCCTGATGCTACTAAGGCAGTAATCACGGCATTTGCGCCCGGAATTGGCACGACAGCATACCCACGCTGAATCGCTTCATGAATGAGTTCGTAACCGGGATCGCTGATACCGGGTGTGCCAGCATCGCTAATCAATGCCACATCCCCTGATTTGAGTGTATCAAAGACGGCTTGTAATTTTGTGAGTTTATTATGTTCATGATAACTGGTCATGGGGGTATCAATATTAAAATGCTGGATTAAGACGCGACTTGTCCGTGTGTCTTCAGCAGCGATAAGTTGTACCTCTTGCAAAATCCGTACTGCACGATACGTCATATCTTCCAGATTGCCAATTGGTGTCGCTACGATGTACAGTGTTCCCATGAAAAACCCCTCTGACAGTCTATAATAATGAACAGTCTACTCTAACAGGCGACGTTGATAATCGGCAATAGCAGATTAGGGGATGGTCATTGCACTATAATCAAACAATTGACCCTTTAGTGGATTATGATACGATCATGATCCGATAAAGTCCTGAACAACTGCTAACAGGCTAATAAGAGGCATCTACTTTTGACAGATCGTGTAAGTATTATCATCCCTGCGTATAACAGTGCTACTTATATCCGCGAAACATTGGATTCGTGTTTAGCACAAACGTATCCTGCGCTTGAGCTTATTGTCATTGATGATGGTTCAACCGATGCTACCGTTGCGATTGTACAATCCTATGGGGATGCTGTGCGTTTAATTCAGCAAGCGAATCAAGGACCAGCGCTTGCACGTAATACAGGCATTGAAGCTGCCACAGGCGCATATATCAAATTTTGTGATGCGGATGACATTTTATATCCGC
>JBAUIA010000160.1:0-13784 GCA_049680565.1 Phototrophicaceae bacterium | reverse complement strand
TAAGAGCGCCAGCAGGACTTATAGTACAAGGTGATTATGTCTATGTTGCGAATAACAGCAGCGCCCGTCGTGCCATTGAGTGGTTCTCTATTGGTGATCTTGCATTATCTGATGATGGCACGGTGACATCAGTCACTGACATCACACAACCACTTGTTACTGGTTTGCAAAATACATCTAGTCTGGTTCTAGCAGAAGATGGGTATCTTTATTTTAGCTACGCATTAGGCACACGAGGTGTTGTCGGACGTGTAAACCCTGATGAATGCCGTGATGGTGGCTGTACCAACGAAGATGTAGAAATCGTCTTGTTTACAGAATTAACCGCACCACTTGCAGGACTTACAGTTACCCCTGATATGCGACTATTCGTGCATACAATCTACCGCCCTGAAATTTACTGGGTTGAATTATATCAAGAATAGTGCTTTGCAAAATAGATGGGGTCATTTGATCCCATCTATACGAATATCGCAGTCCTAAGTACCTAATGGTTCTAATAAAGCAATGCCAATTAATGCGAGTAGCAACCCAAAATTCCTAAACAACACTTCCACCATAGCGATGTAAGAATTATCGAAAAATATATTCAAAAATTCGAGTGTACCGCCTCCTGCAACGAAGATGATCCCAATTACAATGGGTAATCCACGCCGATCTGCCAGCCAAGTTGATAAGTTTTTTAATATTCTGACGGAAGAAGGTGTTTCATCGCTTCGGTTCATAGGTCAACCTCCGAATATTCATAATCTTTATAACGCTCATACAAAGATACAGGCATTTGTACATCAAGCACCACACCTTCAGCAACATGCTCCTGATTAGTTACACGTCCTGATTCAAACAAGTACGAAACAATATCACCACGATCATAAGGCAATAGTAGTTTCATTGGCTTGAGTTGAGCAGCCAGTGTATTGGCAATATCATTTAACAATGTTTCAAATCCAGCATGCGTCTTTGCTGATACACGTACTTCCGATACATAATTATCAGAATCTTCTAGCAATGGTGGAATATCGACAGAGATTTTATCAATTTTATTCCACACTAAAATCCGAGGTACATGACTTGCCTCAATAACGGCAAGGGTATCCTCAACTGTTTCGATATGCGCTAGAACACTCGGATGGGATGTATCTACAATGTGCAAAATTAAATCAGCCTCAAGGATTTCTTCTAATGTTGCACGAAACGCAGCAATGAGCGTTGTTGGCAACTTCTGAATAAATCCTACCGTATCGCTTATTAAAATCTCTCGGTTACTCGGCAACACCACACGACGTGTTGTTGGGTCAAGCGTCGCAAATAGTTGATCGGCTACATAGACATCAGATTCAGTGAGCGCATTGATGAGTGTTGATTTTCCAGCATTGGTATATCCCACGAGTGCAACCGTTGGGATACCTGTTTTACGACGATTAGCACGATGACTCTGCCGATGCTGGCGAACTTTTTCTAACTCATCTTTTAGTTTGATAATTTTGCGTCCAATTTCACGCCGATCAACCTCTAGCTGCGTTTCACCCGGTCCACGAACACCCACACCACCAGCACCACCCATACCACCAGCTTGACGCGCAAGATGTGTCCATTGCCGTGTCAAACGAGGTAGGCGATATTCATACTGAGCAAGCTCAACTTGTAATGCACCTTCACGGGTACTCGCATGTTGAGCAAAAATATCCAGAATTAGAGCAGATCGATCTAAAAGATTAATCTCTTCACCAAAAGTCTTTGATAACTCGCGTTGATGCCTTGGTGACAATTCATCATCGAAAATGACAACTTTCGCGCCCAATTCTTCAATTAATTCCATCACTTCCTTAACTTTGCCTGACCCGATGTAGGTTGATGGTTCGATATGATTCAAATTCTGAATAATTTGACCAACAACCTGCATACCAGCCGTCTCTGTTAGCATTGTTAATTCTTCTAATGATTCATCCAGTGATAAAACTGTTTCTTGACCGCGTACATGAACACCAACAATGATGGCACGTTCAGGTGATTGGTCATTAACTTGCATTTGTTCAGACATACATCCTCAAATACTACTATGATCGGATTATAATTTGTTATACCACGCACTTAAACGCTCCATACCTTCGTGAAGCCGTTCTTCTGTATTGGTCAAACTAATGCGAATATAATCATCGCCACCCGGTCCATAAGCTGCCCCGGGCGCAAGTGATACATGAGCATTCATTCGGGCTTGCTCAACATAATCGAGCGCAGGCATGTCATTAACCTTTGCCCAAATGTATAACGACGCTTTCGGTGTAACAGCCGATAAACCGATACCTCCTAAGTTCTTTACGACAACATCGCGCCGTGCTTGATAAATTGCATTACGCTCCATCAGCCAATCGTCTGTAACCTCATCAATAGCAGTCACACCAGCATCATATGCAGCAATAAAATGACCACTATCTACATTACTTTTCACTTGAAGTAAGTTTTTCACTATAGATTGATTCCCAACAGCAGCACCAAGTCGCCAGCCCGCCATATTAAATGTCTTTGACATCGACATAAACTCAACAGCAACATCCTTTGCCCCATCAATTTCTAAAATGCTAGGAGCGCGATACCCATCATAAGCCACGTCACAATAGGGATTATCAGATGCTAGCACAATATCATATTGTTTACAGAAGGCGACGATGTCTTTATAAAACGCTAATGGCGCAATTGCACCCGTTGGATTATTAGGATAATTGCACCATAGTATTTTGGCAGCTTGAGCTATATCTGGATCAATACTATCAAGGTCGAGTAAGAATCCGTTTTCTGCTGGCATATCGACATATTCTATAGTACCACCTGCTAATTGTGTTCCCATTGCGTAAGAGGGGTATCCAATAGCAGGAACAAGCGCAATATCGCCTTGGTCAATATATGCCATAATTAAATTGACAATACCTTCTTTACTCCCAATCAAGGGTAAAATTTCAGTTTCAGCATTCAGGGCAACATCAAAGCGCTTTTGGTAATAACGGGCAATAGCCTGCCGAAATCGTGGAATACCGCGATAACCACTATAGCCATGATGATTAGGATTACGTGCTGATTTATCTAAAGCATCCATAACAAATGTTGGAGGGGGTAGGTCTGGGCTGCCAATATCCATGCGAACAATATCAATTCCTGCATTTTCCATTTCGCTAACTTTGCGACTAATCATTGCAAAAACATATTCGGGTAGTTGGTTCAAACGTCTTGCGACTTCAGGCATTTTAAGTATCCTCAGTGTGAGTGATTTTTGAATAAACTGAGAGTTATTCATATCAATCGAATAACTCTCTTATAATATCTAACTTTAGTATTCTCTAAATGTAATAACAGGTGCATCCACTTCAGCAAGATACCCATCATTCATATTAGCGATTGCCCGCCCCATATCTGTAATTGCGCGTGTAACATAGGCTTGTTTGCGCTTCTGACGATCTTTAACTTTTATCGGCAGATCAGGGATGATACCAAAATTCGCTTTCATCGGCTGAAAATCTTTCGGTTCCGCATGGGTAATGTAGTAAGCTAGTGCGCCAAGCATCGTTGTTTTGGGCGCAACCCATGGTTTTTGACCTTCAAGTTGACGTGCTAGATTTAATGCAGCAAGCAAACCACTGGCAACATTACCCATATAGCCTTCCATACCCGTAATCTGACCTGCAAAATACAAATCATGGCGCGTTCGATACTGCATAGTTGGGTGTAACAAGGTTGGTGCATTGATAAATGTATTACGGTGCATTTGTCCCATCCGTGCAAACATTGCATTTTCTAATCCGGGGATCATCCGTAAAACGTCGCGTTGCTCATTCCATTTTAGATTCGTCTGAAATCCTACTATATTGTACAAACTTCCAACGAGATTATCCCGTCGAAGTTGCACTACAGCATAAGGCCAGCGCCCAGTACGGGGGTCATCGAGTCCAACAGGTCGCATTGGACCATACCGTAACGTTTCAACCCCTCGTGATGCAAGTTGCTCAATCGGGATACACCCTTCAAAAAAATTAGGGTCATCAAGTTCAAAATCTCGCAATTCGATAATATTTGCATCTTTAAGTGCATCAACGAATCGTTCATATTCTTCTTTATTCATCGGGCAATTAATATAATCGCCTTCTTCGGTATCACCACGATCATAGCGATTCGCCCGATATGCAATATCCATGTTGATAGATTCTGATTCTACAATGGGGGATATGGCATCGTAGAAATAGAGATATTCTTGACCAGACAATGCTGCGATCTTTTGTGATAGAGCAGGTGATGTCAAAGGACCTGTTGCTATTATAACAGGTATATCTTGCGGAATATCGGTAACTTCCTCACGGACAACCGTTATATTCGCATGATTTTCTATTTTTTCGGTAACAATTTCTGCAAATTTTTCACGATCAACCGCCAAAGCACCACCAGCAGGAACTGCTGTTTCTTGTGCTGCTTCTAATAAGAGCGATTTGAGCATTCTCAACTCATATTGAAGTAAACCCGTTGCACGATCTGGTAATTTTGAGCCTAATGAATTGCTACAAACTAATTCACCTAGTCGATTACTGACATGCGCTCCTGTTTTTCTTACTGGGCGCATTTCGTACAACGTGACTGAAAAACCACGTTCAGCAAGTTGCCAAGCTGCTTCTGTTCCTGCCAAACCACCACCAATAACGGTAACTTGCTTACTCATCCCAATTACTTTCCACTCACTATTATCATTTTGATAAATTTTAATCAGTAATTACATAAGCATAAAGACTGGATTATTTAGTTTTCAATCGGGGCTAGAGCTTCACGGATACCCTCAACAACATTACCTTCAACAGCACGTTTTGCTTGCAAGATAGCACTACGGATTGAATACGCATCAGCGCCACCATGCGCTACAATGACAACACCATTTACACCGAGCAATGGCGCGCCACCTACTTCGCGCGGATCAATATCACGTCTCAAGCGTGCAAAAGCACCACGCGCCAATAAGCCACCAACCGTTGAGATAAAATCAGCACGGATTTGCTTACGAATATTGCCTGTCAAATAAGAGACACTCGCTTCAAATGTTTTGATAAATACATTGCCGACAAAACCATCCATCACAACAACATCAACACGACCACTCAATAATTCTTTTGGCTCAACATGCCCAATATAATTAATATCTAATTGTTTGATTTTCTCCGCAGCTTCACGAGTAAGCTGATTACCTTTGCCTTCTTCTTCACCGTTCGATAATGTTGCAACACGAGGATTCGCAACACCTAATGTCGATTTAGCATATATGTGTCCCATGACAGCAAATTGTTCTAACCATTCAACTTTAGAATCGGCATTTGCGCCCACATCTAACATGATTAAATTTGTACCACCAACAGGATAAATACCTGTTAGGGCAGGGCGTTTAACCCCAGCAATTCTTCGTAATGTACTCAAAGTTGCAATAGCATGGGTTGCCCCTGTATTCCCAGCAGATACAAACGCATCGGCATCACCATTTTTCACGAGATTCATACCAATGTGCATCGGCGAGTTGGGTTTTGTTTTCATTACTTTACTAGGTTTATCGCCCATAGCAATTTCATCTTCTGCATGAACGACTTCAATACTCAGATTTGATGTATCATGTTTAGCTAATTCGGCTTTGACCTGCGCTTCATCACCAACTAAAATAATTGTATCTTTGAATTCGCGTGCAGCGAGAATACCACCTGCTACATCAGCAACAGGACGATCATCTGTACCCATCGCATCGACAACAATTCGCATATTAACTCCTTAATACCCGTACATGAATGAACTTCAAGTGTACAACAAACTGAAAAAGAATGAATGTTAATCTCAGTATTGACATTTGGCAGGAAAATAATACAATCCTCAACGTATCAGAAAAGCCCTGATGGCGGAACTGGCAGACGCGCACGGTTGAGGGCCGTGTCCTTAACGGGGTGGAGGTTCGAGTCCTCTTCAGGGCAATATCAAGCACTCGCTTTTAAGCGAGTGTTTTTGATTCATAGGATTGTTTAGTTGCACCCTTTGAGTGTACGATGTAAACTGCTTAGTATGACGATAACCTTTTTCATCTTGCTCTGGAGAATAAAATAATGGCAAATGCCGCACCACAACTACAAGAAGCATATGAACTCATTGAATCGGGTGATTTACAGTCAGCGCGGCAATTGCTAGATGGTATTCGCTCAGACTACGATAATAATCCTGATTTTTGGTGGATTTACTCTCATGCAGTCGAAAATGAAGCTGATGGACTTGCTGCATTAGACCGAGTTCGGCAATTAGCGCCGAATTATCCCGGCTTACAAATGCTATCTGAGCAATTGGGTATTGCAAGTTTGCAAAGCAATTCAATTACAGAGGATGCGCCTTCGACTGCTGATGTCGAAGAATACCATGCTGAAGAATATCATCCTATTACACAAGCACAACAGAACCGTTCGCCTTTACCTTTTTTCATCGTTGCAGGGATTGTGGTTGTATTGTTGATTTTAGGATTTTCCTTTATAGCGAATCTTCTAAGTGGTGGCAATGATGATGATACACCAACCCAAGTCGCAATTGTTACAGATGTATCGCCAGAACCGATTATTCCAACGGCTGATTCAGAAGCAGAAATAAGCACTGAAGACACATCTGACAGTGTAGAGCCAACAGATGTGGTTGTTGAGCCAGCAACAGATGCACCTGAACCAACACCAGATACTACTGATAGCTCATCCAATGATTTAACTGAAGCATTAAGTGTGTTTGGTGTACCAGAAGACGGTATGTCAACCACAACAACAGAAACATTCGGAGAAACTTACACTGTTACAACTTGTTCGGCATTAGGTCCGATTGCAACGCAAAATATATTAGGCATTGTTGATATATTAGGTGACAATCTGGAAATAATTGATGACAGTATAGCAGGCTTTGCTTTTGAAATTACTGATTGCACAAGTGATACGGTTCGTCTAGTTTTAGGTATTCCTCGTGACATTGTAGATGAATATTGGGCAGGAACAGTCGATCAAAGTCAGATTCAACAATCCCTGCAACGTGTAACGAATTAAACTACGCTCTTTCTTCTTTTAAGGTTGGTAAGGTGATGATAAAAGTCGTTCCCTTACCAACTTCGCTATGAACTTCAATCTGCCCACTATGATTATGAATGATATTATGGCTTATAAATAAGCCTAAGCCTGACCCTGTTTCTTTAGTAGAAATGAAAGGTTCAAAAATCTTCTCAATCATATGTTCTTCAATACCATGTCCTGTATCTGTGATTTCAACAATTGTAGTTTCTGGATTCGATTGCGTTTTAATTGACAATATGCCACCATCTTCCATAGCAGCTTGAGCATTAAGGGTAATATTGAGGAAAACTTGCTCAAGTTGGTCACGGTTGCCGAAAATTCTAGCGTCTGGGTCAAGATGAATATCAATCTGTATACCAGAATGACGAATATAGGTATTGGTTAATTGCAATACATTGTCAATCACTTTTGATAAATAGAGTGCTTCCATCTCAGGTAAATCTTCACCTCGTCCGCGTGTGAATTGTTGTAAGCGTGCCACGATTCGACTAATACGATTGACACTATGTAAAGTCTCTTCAATATCACGTTCGCTGATAGGGGTGTTATTTTGTAGATCTTCTTGCATGAGTTCCAAATTCATACGAATCGGCATCAGTGGATTATTAATCTCATGTGCGATGCCTGCTGCTAATCGTCCAACAGAAGCCAATTTTTCAGATCGCACTAATAATTGCTCGGCTGATCGTAATTCTTGGGTACGCTGTGCAACCATTTCTTCTAAATTTTCATAATTTTCAGCATTACGTAGTGCGAGGGTTGTTTGGCGTGCAATTGTTTCAAATATACGACTGTCATCATCTTGATAGGGCGTTTCTGACAATATCACGAGTAATCCATGTAATTGTGTGCCATACTCTAGCCGAATTGCCATACCACTAGGAAATTTTGTTCCACCAATTTTATTATCATTCCACAAAATCATCGTTTCATATTTAAAAAGATGATTAAACAAATCTTCGGATTCAACCATGATTTTAGATGTTTGAGCGCGACGTTGATGGCGATAACTAAGAATGCTATTTTGATGACCAAGATGGTAAATCGCTGCCATATCACAATCAAGCAAATCCAATACTAAAAATAGAATTAAATCCAATAGTGAGTTCACATCGCGTTGTGTGTTTAGTTCTTGGCTAAATCGCAAGAGTGCTTCTAATTCAGTAGTTCGTTGATGAACATCTTGACGTAATCGCCGAGCTTCGATTTTGCTTTTCACACGGGCTAACATTTCTCTAGGCTTCACAGGTTTTGGAATGTAATCATCTGCTCCTAATTCAAGTCCTTGCTCAATATCAGCAATATCATCCTTAGCAGTCACTAAAATAATAGGAATATCAGATGTGACACCACTTTTTCGTAATTCATTCATCACAGCATAACCATCCATACCCGGCATCATTACATCAAGCAGAATAATATCAGGCACAAGTGTATTGGCTAATTTGATTGCATCATGCCCATTATCAACGATTACTGTGTTATAGCCACGCATATTAAAAATTTGTCCCAGCATTTCGGCTGCGGGTGCATGGTCATCTATGATTAAGATTGTTGCTATATCAGATTGACTACTCATTAGATTCCCTTTATATCCGAGTTTTGGTTATAACCATGCCTACAGGCTTAGGTTACAGATACATTCGTGCTACAATGAATCTATTCTATATCAATTTGAGATGAGTAACACTTAATGAAATCGTTGAAGCAAAATGCAAGCATTGTACGACCAATTTTTATCGGTTCACTTGTCGGTGCAATACTAGCAGGAACATTTGTCTTAGGATTTTACGTAAGAGGCTTATTCCCACAAGTGATTCAGCCACCCGCAGCACCACTTGACCAAATAGGCTATCCGCTTGTTGATGAAGTCCAAAATTTAGTGGATCAAATTTACTTACGAGAACAACCTGATTACATAACACGCCAGTATGCTGCTGTACGGGGAGTTCTCGGATCACTCGAAGACCCCAATACGTTTTTTATTGATCCTCCAGTAGCTCGTAGTGAGGCAGATGTATTAGCAGGGACATATGGTGGTATAGGCGTATTGGTCAATCGCAATGAATTAGGTGAGTTTGTATTATATCCATTTGCTGAATCTCCAGCGTCTGCTGCTGGTATCCAATCAGGCTCAATTCTCATTGCAGTCAATGGAAATCCTGTTACCTTAGAGACAACAATAGACAGTGTCGATCAATCACTACGTGGCGAAGTTATTGATGATAATGGTGTAGAATTAACCATTCAACAATCAGGCGAAGAAGAGACTATTTACGTTGTATTTAATGTCATCAATGTTCCGTCGGTGATCTGGCGTGTAACAGAAGATGATCGGCGTATCGGCTATGTACAAATATTACGGTTTACAGCCCGCACACCCGAAGAATTACAAATTGGCTTGTCAGAACTCAATGAATCAAATATTCAAGCCTTAGTTATTGATATGCGAAATAATAGCGGTGGTTTATTGAATGAATCAATAGACGTTGCGAGCGAATTTATTGATCGTGGCATCGTAATCTATGAAGTAACGC
The DNA here is from genome assembly GCA_049680565.1 of Phototrophicaceae bacterium. Classification (GTDB taxonomy): domain Bacteria; phylum Chloroflexota; class Anaerolineae; order Aggregatilineales; family Phototrophicaceae; genus JAUZRW01. The sequence continues at coordinate 4,147 of JBAUIA010000160.1, read as the reverse complement.
GCAATTCAGAGCGCAGCTTTAATGCCGAGCAAGGTGGATTAGCAACAGAGATTCCATTAGTGGTGCTCGTCAATAACCGAACAGCCAGTGCTGCTGAGTTAGTCGCAGGTGCGATCCGTGATAATGAACGCGGTATCCTTATTGGTCAATCAACCTTCGGTAAAGGGACAGTTCAACAAATCTTCACACTTTCAGATGGATCATCGGTTCATATCACATCGGCAGAATGGCTAACACCCAATAGAACGCCAATTGCAGGGGTTGGATTAGTCCCTGACATTGAGATGATTCCTGATGCTAATGGACGAGATGTAGAATTTGGCGAAGCAATTCGTTACATACAACAACAATTAGAAACAGAGTGAAAAATGGCTAAAAAGAAAAATTCTAATACAACACAAGATCCAAATAATCGTGTCGTTACATCTAATAGACGAGCGCGACATAATTTTGAGATTTTAACGACTTATGATGCAGGCTTAGTCTTGCTGGGGTCAGAAATCAAGTCGATTCGTGCAGGTAAAGTAAATCTAGCAGATGGTTACGTCCAAGAACAAAACGGCGAGCTTTGGTTATTCAACATGCATATTGCCCTATACCCTCAAGCAAGTCATTTTGGGCATACTGAGCCAATGCGTCCACGCAAGTTGTTGCTCCATAAAAAGGAGATTGCTAAGATCATCACAGATATTCGTGAAATCAGCTATACGGCTGTTCCCACGAAATTATACTTATCACGAGGAATGGCAAAGGTTGAAATTGCCACAGCGCGTGGTAAACGTCTGTATGACAAACGCGATGATCTGCGTAAACGCGATAGTAATCGACGCATTGAACGAGCGCTAAAGGATCTTTAACTAATCATATGTCAAAATTCCCATCATCAATTCGTGAAATCAATAGTCTGCCTAATGCAGAAAAATGGTCGATATATGAAAGTATCATCCCACCACATATACTTGATGATTTTGTAATCAATCTTGATCCTGAACGCGACAATCCACAGGTGCAATATATGTGTCCTACAGGTAGCCGTGCTATGGAACTATCGCTACGCCGAGATCCCACTGATCGTGACCCATTGATGTATCTCAATATGGCAGATACATTCAATAATCAAATCCTTGTATTACTGGTTGTTGTGAACGATCCTGATGCCGAGCGTTTTGATGTTGATATTGATGAGCATGGTCATCCGACAAATTATGGCACATCAAGTCGAAATATTGATGCAGAAATAGCTGCTATGCAAGCAGGGCTTGCACCGGGGCAAATTCGGCAAGGGTTGCGTGCTTTTCGTCGCGCTGTCCCGACATTTGAAGCATTTATTGATAACATGGGACATGATATGTTTATGATTGAACCACTTGCTTATCATAATGCTATTGTCTTTGAACGTTATGGCTTCAATTATGTGCGTGGTTTAAAAGATATGACACTAATTCATCAAAATTTCTTGCCTGATGGCGAATATTATCAACGCCTAACTGGTGTAAACCCGTTTCGTCAACAAAAATTTTGGAATAGTATTCGCGGGCGATCATGGGCGATCCATGATGGCTTACTAGGGCATCCATTTACAGGATTTCAGATGTACAAACGCATTTATCGTGATGCAAAGGTAGAGTCTTTTCCTGATGCGACATGGTAGACCCATTAAACCGATAATTAGTGTAGAGAGTGTTGCAGCAGCACTCAAATCATTAGATTATTCGAGTCAATCCGATAAACTCTTGCAACCTTTAGAAAATTTATTAATTGTCGATGTTCAGTTACAGCAAGCGGGTCGTCCAAGCGCGGAAGATGTACGTGGATGGGTACTCCGACAGTACCTAGCCGATTTAATAACACAAGAAACAAATAAACTGCGCCAGAATTTTCGTTTAACACCTGTAACCTTACATAACCCTCGTGATGTTGCAGCGCAATCCTTAGTAACAAGTTTCTCTACAACATCAGATTATCTAAAAGGGTGGCACATTCTATTTTTGAGGTTTGTACGCCCAGAATTAACATTTGCAATTGGCGAACTTGCACAAATGGTCAGTACACATCATCGGACGATCCAACGCTACCAAGAAAAAGCTACACTTAATTTACGAGATCTGTTAATTCAATTTGAATGGAATGTTCGGCGTAAACATCATCAAATCCAACTTCATCAAAAGATTCCACATCCTCGTATCGACCTTGTAGGGCGCAATGCCGAAATTGATTCAATCATGGCACATCTTGCTAAGAAAATATCCTATCCTATTAATCTTCTAGGAGAATCAGGAATAGGGAAATCGGCTTTAGTTTCTGAAATTGCATATCGTTTAGGTGATGATTATAAAATTGACCAACTATTATGGATTCATCAGCCTACAAGCACAGCCTACATATCCAATAAAATATGGGATGCAATTACTCCAGAAAGCAACGAACATTGGCGATCCTTAATAGCATATACAAAATTCTTGCTTGTAATCGATGGTGTTGACCAAATAGATTTAGCCTCAGATGATTTTCAGAATTTACTACATGATTTGCAACAGAGCGCTGTCATTATTACACAAACGCACCACTCACAATCATTAGACAGATCCTATACAGTTATATTAGAACCTGTGTCATCATCACAAGCGATGAATATTATGCTGAATCATCATAAATTAAGTGTATTGCCTGAATCAGACATCATTGATGAATTGCAGGGTAATCCACGAGAAATTATTCGCTACGCAAAAGTCATGAGCCAACCAGATGCTAGTTTGTCTAATTATCCTCAAAGATTCAGTCAAGAACGTGTGCAAGATATGCCAAATGATCTTAAAATGCTTCATTTATTCTCCCATTTTAGCAATGGGAACGTAAACGAGTTAACAGAGCAGGGGCTGCTGTTGAATAACAACAAACAGCATTATATTCCATCAGATACTTTACTGAGTGCAATTAAGAATTATTATCTTAATTCGCTCGAATTTCGGCAAGATTTTTGGCAAGTCATTGACAATTTATTGAATAGTACGCTTATTAGCTCACAATCTATACAAATAATGCTCCTCAACATTATTTCTACAGAATGGTTACAGCTAGACAAAAAAATCATTGAATCCGTTCTAATTCATTTAGATATAGATCATCCAACGCAAGGTCTTGCTCAACAATGGGAATATGTGTATCTACGCTATTTTGGTTTAGACGAGTGGCATAACCAAGACATTCGCTTGTTATGTAATTATGCAACCCTACAACGTCAAACTTATAAATATGAATCTGCTCAAAAATTATTTGACTATCTCGTAGAGCAAACTGGCTTGATTGCTGATTTTAGCTTACAACGGAGTGTGATGCTCAACTTAGGTACTTTAGAATATATGAGAGGGAATTTCAGAGATGCCCAAAGTGTGTTAAATCATGTGTTAACATTATCAAAAACGCAAAATGATTTAACCACCAAAACAGAGACTTTAGTACATTTAGCTCGGATTGCAATCGCGCAACAAGATGGTCAAACTGCGATTTCTTACCTGAAAGGTTTAGACCTAGCTGATAATCGAGTATTTACGATGTTCTGTGAAGCAAAACTACTTATACAAGATTGGGAATTTCTGCATTTGAGTATCCCACAAGCCTTACAATCTGCTAAGTATCCGCATCATATTCGTGCAAGTCTATACACTATTTATGGACGAGCTTATCTAATCCAAGAAGACTACAATGCAGCTATTATACAACTTAACGAGGCATTATCTCTGACTGAGCAACATGGCAACCAATTCGATATTGGACGCGCTAGGACAAATCTTTGTAGTGCTTATTTGATGATGATAGAGTCGCAAAGTGGTGATTCATTAAATGAAATTGCTTCCGCTTTGGAAACAACTCACGATATACAGCGTAAAATTCAAGATAGGGTAGGAATAGAAGCAACAACTCGAAACCTGAGATATTTGAATGATTATAGATTGAGGAATAAATAATTATAACCATGCTAGAATAAAAAACGCTAAAGTCATAAACGAATTGAAGCGTAAATTGCTCCATACGGGGTTCGAACCCGTGTTTTCGCCGTGAGAGGGCGGTGTCCTAGTCCACTAGACGAATGGAGCTACAAAATAGATTTGAATTTTAGCCGATTAAGTAGCAAGCGTCAAGATTCGCT
>JBAUIA010000159.1:0-1926 GCA_049680565.1 Phototrophicaceae bacterium | reverse complement strand
GTGAGGATTCCTGTGACGCATCTAATCGTGTGTTGCGCGGTGGGTCTTGGAACAACAATAATAACAACGCTCGCGCCGCGTATCGCAACAACAACAACAACAATCCTAACAATAGGAACAACAATATCGGTTTTCGTGTGTTGCGTCCCACTTGTGTGTCCCTCTTCAAAGGCTATCTTGTGATTGTTGGCAGGATAGCGAGTCGTCCCCTTTTATCAAGGCAAGGTGACTTCCAGAAATATGATGCGACTACGGTTTCATCATCGAGGCGAAGAGACAGAGAAGGCGCAGGCAATTCTCGTCCGCACAGAGAGCAAGCAGCGCTGTCGGGCATCTATAAAACCCACGACGGGCATTTTTGCCCGTTTGTGGCTTAACTTGCCTTTACCCAAGCACCTAATAACTTACCAATTTCAGCAATCATTGCACTCACATGACGATACTGTCCATCATTCAACCACTGCCAATGGTGAGCAAGTCGTAAATATAAACGTAATTTATTCAGGTGGGCATCTGCTTGGCGTAAGTACTTTTGTCGACTTGTTCCACTTTGCGCCTGTGCATCAAACAAGGCTTCTTGAAAATCCAGTGCCACATCCATCATCCGTTGTGTTAGCGTGAAACGATACGATTTCGGAAATGATTCAGACTTTGGCAAAATCCATGCCAGTAAATCAAAGGTACGGGTCAGAATAATCATGTCATCGGACATTGGGCTTTTCTCTCAAGTATTCAAGTGGTCAAATTTACTCTTAGCCTATCGCAAAGCAGCAAAACATAAACGCGGAAAATCCTCTGCGGCGACCTTTGAATATCAATTAGCAGATAGATTATTGGATTTGCAGTCTGATCTCATGAATCAGACCTACACGCTTGGTGAGTACGTTCACTTCACAATTCATGACCCTAAACAGCGTAAAATCTCGGCTGCCCCATTTCGTGATCGGGTCGTACACCACGCACTTTGCAATATCATTGAACCGCTATTCGAAGCCCAATTCATTCCTGATAGTTATGCCAATCGCAACGATAAAGGCACACATCGCGCCTGTGACCGTTTACAATCTTTCGCAAAGCACTATCGCTATGTGCTCCGTATCGACATCGTGAAGCACTTTCCCTCAATTGACCATACAATTTTGTACGACATCCTTGCGGATACTATCCACGATGAAAGAACTTGCTCGCTCATTCATCAGATTATTCGTAGTGGTGAGGGTATACTCGCAGACCAATATCAGATGATCTATTTCACTGATGATGATTTATTCGCAGTAAATCGTGGCAGAGGACTCCCAATAGGAAATCTTACCAGTCAATTTTGGAGCAATGTTTATTTGAATCCCCTAGATTGGTTCGTTCAGCAAGATTTAGGATGCAACGCCTATTTGCGTTATGTGGACGATTTCGCGCTATTCAGCAACAGCAAAAAGCAACTCTATGAGTGGAAACAGGCTATTATTGCTTTCTTGGCAACGCTACGTTTGAGCATTCATGAACCTGAAGCGCAGGTCATCCCCTGCAAGGTCGGTATCCCGTGGTTAGGATTTGTGATTTACCCAACTCATAGAAGGCTAAAATCGCGCAATGTCGTCAAATTTACGCGACGATTCGCGCACAATATCGATTTATATGCACAAGACAAAATCACTTTTGCGGAACTCGATGCATCGGTTCAGGGCTGGATTAATCACGTCCGTTATGCCGATACATGGGGGCTACGAGGACATATTTTCAATTCGCACCCTATTCAACACCCCAAAAATGATGCCCTGCCCTATTAAAAAATTAGGATGCCATCTGTTCAAAACTTGGCGATAAAAACAAATTTTTGACTCGCCTGACGGCGGTGGACTGCTGTTAATCTTCGTCACCGAAAGACCAACGGGGGTCTAGCGCTACGCGCTTATGGCTAACGCCATACCG
>JBAUIA010000158.1:0-15643 GCA_049680565.1 Phototrophicaceae bacterium | reverse complement strand
GTGCTTAGTTGCTATTTGACACTATCTTTTACATTTAGTATAATGTGCGGTATACGTAGTGTAAAAGAGTTGTAAAGTATGCCGTCTGAAAATGAGATTCAACCCTATCAAGTAAATGATCTTACTTACGCTGGACAAGATGCCCTCAAGCAAGCCTTCCGCGAATCGCAAATGGGTAATGATTGGTTAATTCCAGCATCGGGCGATAAAAATCATCTCAGTCGTTTGAGCTTATATGTGGAGTGGCTCTATGCCACACATAATCATTGGACAAGTCCATCTTTAGTAGATTACGCGCACTATCTCCAAAGTGAAGAACGCGGCTTATCGGCAAGTAGTATCAAATCGCATTTATCAACGATTCGTGCGCGATACCGTGACTTAATTCAAAATCCAAATTTTAAACAGAAAATTCGCGCGATTGCTGATGCAGCCTATCAAGGTAAAAGTGAATCAGATCGACGGGTGCTGTACTTGACTGTGCTGGAAGATATTCAAGATGCGCTCAATCCTAATTTGACCGACTTTTTAAAAACAACAACACATCAAGATAGAGTTGATAGCTCGCATGTGCGTTTAACAGCCTCACAAGCTGAATCGCTGATTGCTATGCCGAGTATTCGCCATCTAATGGGATTACGCGATACAGCACTCATTTATTTATTACTGGCAACAGGATTACGAGAAGCAGAAGTATGCGCCCTTAATGTTGATAATTTACGTCAGCGCTCAACAGGTGAACTGGGTGTGTATGTGCGTCATGGTAAAGGTGCGAAAGCACGCTTTGTCCCCTATGGTGAACTCAGTGATTGTTTGATCTATGTAGATGCGTGGCTCAAGCAAACCAATATTACATCAGGTGCTGTATTCCGAGGCTTCAAAGATCGTCATACGCCCTACTACAAACCGAATGAGAAATCGCCTGTTGAAATTACCAAACGCCTAACGCCACGTCTAACGCCACGCGCTGTACAAAACACACTCAAGCAATATCCTGTTAATGTAGATGGCAACCTCGTTCGGTTGCGTCCGCACGATACACGGCGCACCTATGCCAAGTTACTTTGGGATAATGGTATGGATTTATTAGCAATTCGAGATAATTTGGGTCATGCAGATGTCAAGACTACTCAAGGGTATATTGGTGATATGAACATGGCAAAACGCCGCGCACCTGCAATGTTACGCCCTTCCCATAATCGCCAAGCACTCCAACAGATGCTATGAGTAGTAATATTGATTGGGAAAAGGTAGGGTACGGTCAAAAATAGCTCAACTTAAAAATCTACTAACACGAGGTGATGAATTCTGTTCCGATATTGCACACGATAGCTGATCTATCGTTTTTTGCAACAGAATCGTTTTACCCCATTGGTGTCTTTACCCTGACAATATTGGAAATTTTCCCAGAATGCACCATCGACCAAACCGCATCAATGTAGTGGTATAACACAGTATCTTCTTCGATAAATGGTACATGATGGCGAATGAGGTCATAAATCGGGCGTGTACCTTGCCCTAATATGGCATCGGGCATCACTTCTCGTCTAAAATCGATACCTTGCGCTGCCGACATCAATTCTAGCGCGAGAATACGCTCAACATTTTTATTGATATTGCGTGCCTTGAGCGCAGCCGTGACACCCATACTCACATGATCTTCTACATTTGCCGAAGTCGGGATGGTATCGACACTGGCAGGATGCGCGAGAATTTTGCTTTCTGTGGCAAGTGCTGCGGCAGTATATTGCAAAATCATGAATCCGCTATTTAAGCCGCCATTTTTTGTCAAGAACGGTGGCAATGTATGCGTATTGCTTGCTTCATCAACTAAGCGCATGATGCGCCGTTCGCTCATGTTGCCAATTTCACTCATAGCGATACATAAGTAATCCATCGCAATTGCTAGCGGCTCACCATGAAAATTACCCCCTGAAATCACATCAATCTCGCCTGTTTCATCATCAATAAAAATCAGAGGATTATCAGTCACGGCGTTGAGTTCAATTTCAAAGACCCAGCGTGAATAAGCAATGGCATCACGGGCAGCACCATGTACTTGCGGAATACAGCGCAAGGTATAGGCATCTTGTACATTCGATGAGCTATGAGGGCGCTTGAATGTGCTACCGTCTAGTAAGTAACGCAGATGATTAGCACATTCAATTTGGCGTGGGAATGGGCGTAATTGATGAATACGATCATCAAATGCTCTATCTGTGCCGTTGAGTGCTTCGAGACTTAAACATCCTGCGGCATCCGCTGTGATAATCATTGCTTCTGCGCGTGCAGTTTCTAATACCCCAATTGCACACATCACCGATGTTCCATTGGTGAGCGCTAAACCTTCTTTTGCAGCGAGTGTTATCGGTTCTAATCCTGCGAGGCGCATTGCTGTTGCCCCGTCTCGGCGTTCTCCTTGATAAACAGCCTCCCCTTCCCCAATTATTGGTAATGCCATGTGTGCGAGTGGTGCTAAATCACCACTTGCCCCTAGCGACCCTTTTTCAGGAATAATCGGATGCACACCCGTATTGAGCATTGCTAGCAAGAGTTCTAGTGTGTGCAAACGAATGCCTGAATAACCTTTCGCCAATGTATTTGCGCGTATCAGCATAATGGCGCGGATAATCGGTATCGTGTAAATATCACCCATACCTACTGCATGGCTCACAAGGATGTTATGTTGTAGTTTCTGCACGTCTTCAGGTGAAATCACCTTGTCTTTGAATGCCCCAAAGCCCGTTGTAATGCCATATGCAATCACCCCATCTACGAGTAGTTGCTGCACTGCATTCGCTGCACGAGTGACACTTTTTTTTGCTGCGTCACTAAGTTTCACAAATGGTTTAGATGGTTCACCATAGGCAACCGCTAGCACTTGTTCAAACGTTAAACTATTACCATCTAAGATAATTGTTTCCATATTAATTCTCCCCCAATATAAACAGCTTCTACAAAATTTCTCCCAAATTCAACAACCATTGCACGATAATCACTCGTATCAAGCACTACAAAATCAGCCAATTTGCCGACTTCTAAAGACCCAGCTTGCCTTTCCAACTGGAGAGCAACGGCTGCATTAATAGTGCAAGCATTAAGCGCTTCGGCTGGTGACAATTTTTGAAAACGGCACGCAATCGCCATCACCAACGGCAAGCTAATATTCGGTGATGAGCCGGGATTATAGTCCGTTGCCAATGCCAAAATACCACCTGCATCAATCAGATGCCTTGCATTGCCAAATTTTGCTATACCTAAATTAAAATTGACACTCGGCAACATCACGCCGACGGTGTTCGATTGTGCGAGTATTGTGAGGTCGTCAATCGGCGTTACTTCCAGATGGTCAACTGAAGTTGCGCCTAACTCAACGGCTATCGGCACAGCGCCTAAATGCTCAAACTGATCAAGATGTGCTTTTAGTGCAATGCCTTGTTGCTTTGCTACTTCAAAATAGCGTTGCATATGCTCAAGTGTGAATACGCCAGCTTCTACAAATATATCTACAAAAAATGGGCTATTATGCTGCGCACAAATCGCTTTTGCGGCTGGCAATGAATCAGCGAAAATGCTCTCTAAGTAATCCTCGCCAGTGTTAAATTCAGGTGGGATGGTGTGAGCGCCTAAGTAGGTTGGCACAATCCGCACCGCTTGGTGTTCAGCAAGGGTGCAGATGGTTTGCATCAGTTTTGCTTCGGCTACTGTAGACAATCCATAGCCTGTCTTGAGTTCGGCGGTGGTTGTTCCTAGCCGTAGCATTGCTTGTAAGCGTGATTTTCCCAACCCAACGAGGTCATCAAGTGTTGCTTCGCGTGTCTTGCGAACAGTACTCATGATACCGCCGCCAGCTTTCATGATGTCCATGTAGCTACGCCCTTGTACACGCATCTCAAACTCATCATAGCGATTACCAGCATAGGGCACATGCGTATGGCAATCCACCAAACCCGGTATAATTGCTTTACCGCGTGCATCTATCACCTCTTCAGCAGAATATTCAGCGCGGATTGCCGCCGTCTCCCCTACCCCAACAAGGACACCTTTATCAATTGCGAGTGCGCCAGTTTCAATAATACCAATATCACGCATGGATGCGCCGCGTTTGGCTTTTTTATTGCTGGCGCAAGTAACAAGTTGTGTTGCATTGATGACTAATAAATCAACCTGTTGCATAGGATTAGTCCATCATCGGGATTTGAATATGATTTTTCTTAGCAAAGTCAATCGCTCGTGGATACCCTGCATCAGCATGGCGCACAACACCCATTCCGGGATCAGCCGTGAGTACCCGTTCGAGGCGCTTGGCGGCTTCGGGTGTACCATCCGCAACAATCACCTGCCCTGCATGGATACTATAGCCAATGCCAACGCCGCCCCCATGATGTAAGCTGACCCATGTCGCGCCGCCGATTGCGTTAATCATCACATTGAGAATAGCCCAATCCGCTATCGCATCCGAGCCATCGAGCATGGCTTCTGTTTCACGGTTGGGGCTTGCTACCGAGCCTGAGTCTAAGTGGTCACGCCCAATAACAATTGGCGCACTGATTTCGCCAGAAGCGACCATTTCGTTAAATTTCAGCCCTGCTTTCATGCGTTCACCATAGCCCAACCAACAAATCCGCGCAGGTAAACCCTGAAATTCGATTTGGTCTTGTGCCATATCAATCCAACGCTGTAAATGAACGTCTTCGGGGAAAAGTTCTTTAATAGCTTTGTCTGTAGCATAAATATCTTCTGGATTACCCGATAATGCCACCCAACGGAAAGGACCTTTACCTTCGCAAAAGAGAGGGCGAATGTATGCAGGGACAAATCCGGGATAATCAAAAGCGTTGCTTACACCCGTATCAAAGGCACGTTGGCGTAGATTATTGCCGTAATCAAAAACGATAACCCCTTTTTCTTGCCAAGCGAGCATTGTCCTCACATGAGTCGCCATTGATTGCATCGCTCGTTCTTCATATTGCTCTGGGTTACTTTCGCGTAAGGCTGTTGCTTCGTCTAAGGTCATCCCTGCTGGAATATAGCCGTACAATACATCATGAGCGCTGGTTTGGTCGGTGACAATATCGGGCATAACACCGTGTGTAAACAAGTCAGGCAAAATTTCGCTAGCATTGCCCACCAAACACACCGAAAGTGGCGTTTCATTGGAAACAGCTTCCGTGACCCATGTCATCGCTTCTTCGATATTGTCCGTGACTTTATCGATTTGGCGCAAATTTAAACGCCGTTCTGCACGCCACTTATCAACTTCTACGAATAAGCCAACGCCTTCGTTCATGGTTACAGCAAGCGGTTGAGCACCACCCATTTCACCTAATCCTGCGGAAAGCACGAACTTCCCTTTAAGGCTTTGCCAGCCTTCTTTGCGTGCCAATGCGCCGAAAGTCTCGTATGTGCCTTGTAAAATGCCTTGTGTGCCAATGTAAATCCAACTGCCTGCGGTCATCTGTCCATACATGATAAGCCCTTCTTTTTCCCACTTATCGAAGTTAGCTTGTGTTGCCCATGCTGGCACAATGTTGCTGTTAGCGATGAGAACACGCGGTGCATCGGTATGTGTTTTGAATACAGCAACAGGTTTACCCGATTGCACAAGGAGTGTTTCATCGATTTCAAGATTTTCGAGCGAGCGCAAAATAGCCTCAAATGCCTCCCAATTACGGGCAGCCTTGCCACGCCCACCGTATACGATTAAGTTATCAGGGTCGAAAGCTACTTGTGGATCCAGATTATTTTGTATCATGCGATACGCAGCTTCGATTTGCCAATTCTTACAGGTGAGTTGTGTGCCTGTTGGTGCTTTAATCGGACGAGACATAAAGTGATCTCCTAAATTATTGTTCTCAAAATCGATTATTCAACTTGTTGATGCTGCAATAGATATGGCTATTCGCTAATATCTAAATAAGGGTAATAATCTAAACCTTGTGCGTGCATTGTGCGCCGATAATTGACAGCAACAGCATCAAATTTTAGGTGCAATTCATCGGCTAAATCAAAAGGTACTTGCTCAGGACGTTGCGATTCGACAATCCGTTTATCTTGCCCAAAAATCGTGTCTTCAAAGTCTTGTAAGACAGTATCAGGTTGCTCTAAATCATAATTTCGCCCGATAATACAGTAGCCGCGACATTGATTTTCTGAGATAGGTTGCGAGACAAAGAAATAAACCATCCCTTTTACACCACCCCAACCCAAACGCAAAACAATTGTATACGGGCAATGCAACTCATAGCGGCTACGCCGTTCGGGTTTGACAACATCATCATTTGCAAAAACAGGGAAATCATCCGTATTAGGGGCTTCTGGGCGCATAACCGTATAGTGAAGAACATGCCCATCAGTATCAACCGTATAATCTGGCACAATAGGACGGTTAACATCACCTAATAATCCGGGATGCACCCAAGGGAAATGCCCAAAATCAGTAAAGTTTTCAACCTGTCGAGAGGCATCGCTGTTCCACTCAAAAGGACCTGTATTCACTATTTTCCAATCGCCTGATTCTAATTCGGGGATTTCTGGTAAATCGTAACGAGCCTCATCACGCAGATTTGCCCAAATTAAGCCATAGCGTTCAACAGATTGATAAGTTTTAACTTGTGCTTTAGTCGGTATCGTCGTGCTTTCTTTTTGTGGGATACGCGAACATTTACCATCTGCTTTGTAGTGCCAGCCATGATACGGGCAAACAATCTCTGTAGCGGTTGTCCAACCCAGTGATAAAGCTGTCCCCCGATGAATACATAAATCTTGCATTACATGGGCGACACCATCACCTGTGCGCCAAATAACCAGATGCTCACCGAGTAATTTCGTTGATTTCGGTGTGTTTGTGACTTCATAACCGTATGCGATTGGATGCCAGCAAGCAAATAAATTTTCAGGAAATTCTTTCATTTTTTCATCCTCAAAGTAACCCAACAACCTATACGAGAAATGTAGTGTAAGGGCTTGCTACAGAACGCCCAATGCTTACAAAACTGATTTTACAGATAGATACTAAATCACTAAATTTGCTAAAAAGTGATGGATAGCTACTGCTGCGAGGCGTGCGGTTCGTGAGTCAATATCGTAAACAGGATTGACTTCGGTAATTTCAAAGATTTTGCTACGATAGTCACGCCCTGCAATTGCAGCAATCTGGCAAAAATCATGAGCGCTAATGCCTAATGAATTGGGCGCACTGACACCCGGTGCATCAGCAACATGCACCACATCCATATCTAAGCCCCAGAAAATCGCCTCAGTATCATTTTTTAGGATATTACTGAAAATAGTCGTAATCCCTGATGCTTGTAGCGTCGCTAAATCAATGATGTGTGCGCCTTTGGTCTGTAAATAGTCTTGATAAGTTGCCGAATTGACCATTGGCATACTACCTACTTCGTAGAATTTTTCGGGCTGGACAAGGCTTTCTTCGAGTAATTGGCGATAAGGAGTGCCACTATTGCGAACCGCATCAGCACGAACATCAAAATGGGCATCCACATTAATTGCTAAAATATCGCTGTTAGCGTGCGCTAGCCCTGCACAATCGGCATAAGCAACATCATTCCCACCACCCAACGAAATAATGCGCTTACCATCCCGTATCATCTGCTGCATAATCGCACTATGAACGGTGTGTGTTTCTTCTAATGTTGCTTGGATGACTGTATCACCTGCATCAAAGAGTGCTAAATTGGCGGTATTTGGCATCACGAGACGATAGAGTGCGCGGCGGATTTCATCGGGGGCGAATGCTGCGCCAATACGCCCTTTATTACGCTGTACGCCTTCATCTTGTGGACAACCGATAATAACAACATTGGCAGCTTCATAGTCTGCCCTATCGACGCGCACAACCTCTCCTAAGCGCACATCATTCGGGTCGTTGCGCTTATACAATAAGTCTACTTTGGGTGAATCAACGTTCTCAAAAATAGTCATCGTTAATCTCTAAATAGATGTATGGAATTGTGCTTGAAAATAATATTCATCTGCCCGATATAAGGCTTGATACCAAACCGCAGGTAAAACAACCGCATCGTGACGTGTAAATGATAAGCGGTCTACACTAAAAATTGGTACAGCTTGTTTCACTTTGAACAACGCAAATTGTTCATTGGGTAGCGTACTCATTTCAATCGTATGCGATAAACGCACAAGCGGAATTTTATATTGTTCTATTAGTAGCCAATGAAGGGAGTGTTTTTCGAGCAATTCGGCGCTTAAATCAGGACACCATGCCTTCGCAAAAGTGCGTTCTTCATAAACCAATGGCATCCCTGATGCGAGGCGTAATTGCACAATATGAATGACTTCTGTATCCATGGGTATCTCTAGCTTTTGCGCGACGGTTGCGTCAGCCGCAAGTGTCTCAAAGACAAGTGTTTCCGTGCTCGGCACACGATTATGCGTTTGTGCGTATTGGTCAAATTCTACCAACGAAAAGCTGTTGAGGGTGGGCTTAGGCTCATTGATAAATGTCCCCCTACCCTGCTCTTTACGCAGCAACCCCATGCGTTGTAATTCCGCAATAGCTTTTCGCACCGTCCCCCGACTCATCCCATATTGCGCGGCGATTTCATCCTCATTCGGAAGTTGCTGCTCTGGCACAAGCTCGCCTTGCTGGATTGCATCTTTAATGATTTCGATAAGCTGAATATATTTCGGCGTTGATAGGTGCATAAAATTTTCTAAAATTCATATATACGTTTATATGAATTTTAGGAGAAGTGAGGATAAAAGTCAAATAGACCATTTGCGCCATTGCAGCAGCTAGAGGACAATAGGGGCAATCGTGCAGAAATAGGGAAACATATGGTCAGTTCAGCAGTTATTCATACGCCACGCCAATTACTAGAGCAATCAACACACCGCCCCTTTCCATTGCCACAAAATAAGCCTTGGGTGATGGCGCAAACATGGGAGCGCTTGCTATTCGCGCATTATCGTGTGTCGGTGGATGTCATACGCCCGATGATACCGCCACAGCTAGAGATTGATACTTACGAGGGCGAGGCATGGATTAGCATTGTGCCATTTATGATGAATCATGTGCATTTACATGGTATCCCTGCCTTCCCAACAACGGGCAAATTCCCTGAATTGAATGTGAGAACTTATGTTAAATTTCAGGGGAAAGTAGGCGTTTGGTTCTTTAGTTTAGATGCAGCGAGTTGGCTAGCCGTTTGGGTGGCACG
Organism: Phototrophicaceae bacterium; assembly: GCA_049680565.1. GTDB lineage: Bacteria > Chloroflexota > Anaerolineae > Aggregatilineales > Phototrophicaceae > JAUZRW01. Next base: position 6,443 of record JBAUIA010000158.1, on the reverse strand, counting down.
CCTCACCTATCATCTACCTTATTACTTTGCGCGGATGAAATTAACCGAAAATGGCGAAACGATTACTTATAGTAGTGAACGCATCCACCGCAATAGCCCATCAGCAGCATTTAAAGCAAGATATCGCCCGATTGCGCCGATTAAAGATTACGCTAAAGGCTCACTCGATAGGTGGTTATCTGACCGTTATGTACTCTATGCAGGGGATAACCAGCGCGTTTTCATCGGGCATATTACGCATGTACCTTGGGGCTTACAACCAGCCGAAGCCAACTTTGAACAGAATGATATGGCGCACGTAGCAGGTATTCCCTTACTTGATGCAACACCACCTCTGCTGCATTACGTCCATCAATTAGATGTGATTGCATGGGCAATCGAGGCTGTGCGCTAATCCACTATAATAAATGGAACATGCGTGTAAAGCCTGAGTGGAAAAACGAAATATAACCAGATTGCATATTGGATAACTTCGTCAGGAAAACGATGGTTTTGAAATAACAATTTTGAGATTTTCGTAGCCTGATCATGCTACAAAAATATCTTCTTGCCCATAACTTGATAACGCCTTTTTATGTACTTTTTCAATTTTGTGAGATTGCCCCGTAGAGATGGGTTATTTGCTAAATCAGATAGGGTTGGATAGTATCTCGCCTAAGAAACAAAAATTATTTTCAACAGGTAAGAAACCATGCAAGCTGCATACTATACAGGGAATAAATCAATTGAAATGGGCGATAGTAGCTCAATTGCCCCAGCAGGGAATGAAGTGCAAATTCGAGTCGCATATGGTGGTATCTGTGGCACTGATTTACACATTTTTCGCGGTGCTATGAGCCATCGTGTGAATACGCCTCAAATTATGGGACATGAAATTTCGGGGACAATCTCAGCAATTGGCTCTAATGTGAAAAATATAGCCATCGGTGAGCGCGTTGCAGTGATGCCCCTTGAAATCAATAATTGCCCTGATGAGCAACAATCGGCTGATTCATGGTATGTTTGCGATGGTATAAAAGTACTCGGATTAGATACAAATGGGGGATTTCAAACTTATTGGACTGTCCCTGCTGATACGATTCATAAATTACCCGACAATTTATCGCTTACACATGGTGCTTTACTAGAGCCACTTGCTGTTGCTTGTCATGCTGTTCGTCGCGCAAAAATAATACAGGGCGAATCAGTGGTTGTACTCGGAGGGGGTCCAATTGGAACACTTGTAGCACTCGTTGCGCGTGAAGCTGGTGCAGATGTCACAATTTCTGAGTTGAACGATTTTAGAATTGGTTTACTCCGCAACGAATTAGGTTTTAAAGTCGTCAATCCACTGGAAGCAGACCTCAAATCAGTCGTCATGCAAGCTACAGACGGACGGGGATGTGATGCTATTTTTGAAGTAACAGGTAATGCAAAGGCAGCGAGTATCATGACAGAGTTACCCCGTATTCATGGGCGAATCATGATTACAGGCATTTTTGCCGAAGCACCACAGGTCGATTTATTCAAAATTTTCTGGCGCGAAATCCAGCTAATTCCAACAAGACTCTATAATCATGAGGATTTTCAACGCGCCATTCAACTCGCTGCATCAGGTGCAGTTAATCTTGATCCTGTGATTACGGATATCCGTCCTCTAAGAGATTTGCAAAGAAGCCTTGAAGAAATTGACCAAGGTGCTAATGCGCTAAAAATATTGATTGAAGTTAATACTGACAATGTTTGACTATTATTGGAGTAGAAGCAAATGCAAACTGTAGATTTTGAATATGGACAGGGCTATATGTCCGCAGAATTACCAGATAATGCTGATGTTTTCATCCCCGGCGAAACTGTCCCTGACCCAGCACACCTTGATGACCCAATTGCTGCTACGAGAGAATCTATTCTGAATCCAATCGGAATGGAACCTATTTCTGAATTGGTGGGCGCAGGATCGCGTGTTGTGATTGTCTTCCCCGATAAAGTAAAAGGCGGTTTTCAGGAAACAGCACACCGTAAAGTCTCGATTCCAATTATCTTGGAAGAATGCTTAAAAGCAGGTGTCGATAAAAAAGACATCACCCTTATCTGTAGCACAGGTCTGCATCGAAAAAATACAAAAGAAGAAATTAAACAAATTTTAGGTGACAAAATTTTTAATGATTTTTGGTGGACAAATCAGATTTACAACCACGATAGTGAAGACTGGGATAATTTAGTCGATATAGGCAAAAGTGAACTAAATGATCCCGTTATCATGAATCGCGAAGTATTTGAAGCTGATTTAACCTTTCTCATCGGTCATACATTGGGTAATCCTTATGGTGGTTATTCCGGTGGCTACAAACATTGCGCGACGGGTATCACTCACTGGCGTTCAATAGCAGGACATCATGTTCCGCATGTTATGCACCGTGATGATTTCACAACAGTTAATCACCATAGCCTGATGCGACGCAAATTCGATGCAATTGGTGAATATATGGAAGAAACAATGGGGAAGAAATTCTTCATGTGTGATGCTGTACTAGATACTAAAATGCGTCAAATCGCAGTTCTTTCAGGTTACGGTAAAGAGATTCAACCCCTCTCATGGGATATTGCGGATGAGCGTACATATGTCCCTTGGGCAGAGGAAAAATACGATATTATGATGTTCGGGATGCCTCAAGCCTTTCATTATGGCAATGGACACGGCACAAATCCGATTCTAATGTATCAGGCAATTGGCGCACAGGTGATTCGTCATCGCCGAGTAATGCGTGATAATTTCGTCGTGATTTGCTCCTCAATCTGTAATGGCTATTTTCATGATGAAGAATTCCCATCTTATCGTGAACTCTATGAATTATTCCAGAAAGATTATCATAATGTCTTACCCAATCTTGAAAAATATGGTGAGCATTTTTCAAATGATGCCGAATATATTCGTAAATTCCGATTTGGCTACGGCTATCATCCTTATCACGGTTTTTCGATGATTTCCTGCGGACATATCACAGAAATGCACACCTCAGCGACCTATATCGTTGGCGCATACGAACCCGGTTATGCACGTTCAATGGGGATGAAAACCCGTGCTAACTTTACAGAAGCCCTCAAAGATGCGGAACGCTATGTTGGGAAAACGCCTAAAATACTTGCACTACCGAAGGCATTTCGGACTGCAAGTGTCCATTTGATGATGAAAAATAGCCAGCCACATCCAACGACTTAAAATACATTTGTGCATTGATGGCAAGATGGCGGGTAGTGTTGCAAAAAATGTGATCCTGATTTATTGTGTTCAACAATCAGCAACAACAGCGTCAAGAATATGACACAACTATGGAAAACGCAGTTAAGCGAATGGATTTCCCATAGTTTTCGATAATCACTTCGCTGTGTTTGAGATAATTCATCTGATCATAATGATCTCTCACTTTTTTGCAAAACAACCGTTCATTTTACTTTCAGAAAGTGTAGCCCTTGGTTTTTAGTGCACTCCCATTAGAGCATCTCTATAGCCACCTGCCCGGCTTTAAGACCAGATAAATATGCTCCTTCGACACGTCCACGTCCACCAAAAGCATCTCCAGCAAAGATAATTGGCAAATGTTGTGCGGTGAGAACATCTTCTGGATGAGTTGTCAAAGGAATACTGTAACGCCATTTTTTGAGATGTTGTTCTGTGATAGATGTTCCTTTTGTAAGATAATGCTGTAATTCTGTCCGTAGAGAATAGAGAATATTATTATCGGAGTCGTCATAATGTTTGCGACTATAGATCGCGTTAGCGTGCATGGTAATGATATGCTCATTCGGTGAAATCCCTTTTTTCTGATTATCGCCAAACCAGTACACAAAATTATCGAAGTTTTGTAATGCACCCGGTTCGGGCAAATCAATCCCACCATCAATTACAAATAAACCACAGAGGCAAGGAGCATAATGAATGTGTTCAAGGGCTACTCGTTCCTGTGGAAGCAGTGCAATATCTTCTATTAATGCTAGTGTTTGAGGCACAGGAGGAGTCATCACAAGAACTTTACTTTGATATATTTGTCCCCTAAAATCAGAAACTGTCCAGATGTCATCCTGCCAGCTTAGAGATGAAACCTTTGTATCGACATGAATTGTACTAATTGAATCAGCAAGATATTTAGCAAGGGCGTTCATGCCTTTTTTAGCAACATATCGAGGTTGACCATCATTGGTGCTTCGTTTCAAACTCCCGTCACTCCAACCATGTCCCCAGATAGCAAGTAGGTCGTCATCAAGCCATTGTTGAACTTCTTGCTTAAATTCATCGGTGCGGGCGGTAAAAAATTGTGCGCCATAATCTGCGATTCCATTCCCGACATGTTGTGTAGCCAAACGTCCTCCGACACTGCTCCCTTTGTCCAGAATCGTGACAGTTTTTCCAGTTTCTTTGAGTAGTTTCGCAGCTATCAAACCAGATAAACCTGCACCTACAACGATTACATCGCTAGTTATTTTACTAGTCACTTTGTTTTCCCTTTTCCATATTAAAGGTATCTATCCTTATCATACTTTGTTTACAATAGGTAAATATATTAAAAATGACAGGTAAATACCTGCCATTCGTCACTTTTCTCTTATGCAATTAGATTGCAGGTTGAATCTAACCCTTCTACAAAAGTAACTATGAGTAAGTCAGCAATTGATTGCAGGTCAACAATTTTAAGCTACAATTAGGCAATTCAATGTAAATTGTACTAATTATAATAGGAACATGCCGATGGCTTATGATGTTGTCCTCAAAAAAGTGATGAAGCAATTTGGAACAGGTAATCAAGCCTTTGTAGCTGTCGATCACATTGATTTACAAATTGAACAAGGTGAATTCTTTGCTCTATTAGGTCCATCGGGCTGTGGTAAAACAACCACACTCCGCATGATTGCTGGGTTTGAACAACCAACTTCTGGCGAAATCTTAATTCGTGATACGGCTGTGCAAGGTATCCCCCCTTTTCATCGCCCTGTAAATACCGTGTTCCAAGATTATGCCCTTTTTCCACATATGACCATTCTTCAAAATGTGATGTTTGGCTTACAGATGGAAGGCTTATCAAAAGATGCGTGTAAACAACGTGCAATCGAGGCGTTAGAGTTGGTACAATTACCAAATGTGGAAAATCGCCGTCCTAACCAACTCTCAGGGGGGCAACAACAACGTGTCGCACTAGCGCGTGCGCTCGTCAAACGCCCTGCTGTCCTCTTATTAGATGAACCCCTTGGCGCACTTGATCTCAAATTACGTAAGCAAATGCAAGTTGAGCTAAAATCTATGCAGCAACAAGTCGGTATCACTTTCATTTACGTGACGCACGATCAAGAAGAAGCGCTGACAATGGCGGATCGTATTGCAGTGATGGATGGTGGACAAGTGCTGCAAGTGGGTCCACCGCGTGAAATTTACGAGCAACCAGCGACCCGTTTTGTAGCAGATTTCATTGGTGAAACGAATTTTATTACAGGTACGTTGCAATCGGGCATGGATCATGCTGCTAAGGTGCAATTAACCGATGGTACGATCATTCAGGGGCAATTATCAGAAGATAATATTTTAATTTCGGACGATGTTGTTGTACCAATTCGTCCTGAGCGTGTTGGGATTATTCCGAGAAACATCACGCATCCTGCTGAAACAGACAATAATTTTACTGTTTTAGAGGGTAAAATTACGGATACCAACTATATCGGCACAGATACTCGTTATGTTGTCAACATCGCAGGTAATAATCATATTGTCGTGCGGATTCAGAACTCTGATTATGAAGAACGCTACCCATTTAAGACAGGCGATCTCGTCAAAGTTTTCTGGAATCATAAAAGCGTTTATGTGTTGAACCACTGATGCCTGAAATATATTTACCGTGTACATTACATCGCATATCTGAGCATATATGGTGGTTTACACCTGACGATCATACCGATAGACCATCATTATGTGCTGTTGTTGGGTCTGAGCGTGTTCTTTTACTCGATATTGGTGCATCTATTGCTCATACACAAGCCTTTTTAAATGCCTTAGCAGCGCAAGGCATTGGAGCGCCTGATTTTGCTGTCCTCACTCATTGGCATTGGGATCATGTGTTTGGGAGTGATGCGCTTACCTGCCCTATCATTGCGCATGTGGAAACTGCTACAAATATTGAGCGTATGATGACCCTCGATTACAGTGATGCTAATCTGCTAAACCTTGTCGCTGAAGGGCATGAAGTTGATTTCACGCGTGAGCATATGGTGCTTGAACTTAGCAATCAGCAACGAAAAAATCTTACATTACGGCAACCTGATGTAACATTTTGTAGCGCAATTACATTGCACCTTGGTGGTGTCACATGCCAAATTGAGCATGTAGGTGGTGACCATGCGTCAGATGCGGTGGTGATTTACGTACAAGAAGATAAACTCTTATTTTTGGGGGATTGTTTCTATTATACTGTTTATCAAGA
>JBAUIA010000157.1:0-11269 GCA_049680565.1 Phototrophicaceae bacterium | reverse complement strand
ATATGCTATAAGGATTGAGCGACAGAAAAACCATCGTAGGCATGTGAACATACCCACTGATGATTCGTCTGTTGATAATTAATTACGCTTAGTGAACTTGCCGAATAACAGATAAAACCTTGCCGCGCACTTCACAATTACGTGCATCGACAAAGATGTCATCCATTGTTGGATGGGCTGGCTTTAGGCGAATACGCGCCCCTTCTTTATAGAAATACTTGAGGGTTGTTTCACCTTTTTCAGGCAACCAAACTGCGACCATATCGCCATTTTTAGCGGTTTGGGTATGGCGCAATAGCACAATATCACCTTCGCTAATCATGGCATCAATCATCGAATCCCCTTCAACTTCGAGGGCGAAAACTTCTGACGCATCAACCCCACCTAATAAAAATGGCGGAATATCGAGCATATCGTCTTCGTCGATGTTATGGGCAATATCTTCAGGTACTTCAATCGGTTGCCCTGCTGCAATTTTACCAATCAAGGCAATACGTTCCATGACATCCGATGCACGCACCCGTTTTTCAGTTTTACCGGGGACATTGGCAATTAAGCGTAATCCGCGTGATACCCGATCCGAACGATCAAGATAACCCGCATCAACCAATTTGTTGAGATTGTAATTCACAACAGATGTTGAATTAATATCCGTTGCGACACCAATTTCACGAATGGTCGGCGGAAATCCATTATCTTGCATATAATCGTGCATAAATTTGAGAATATTTTGTTGCCGTGTTGATAACTTACTAAAATCTTTGACCTCTGCCATCGCTCAATCCTTTATATTTGCGATAGGTATACTAAACAAGTATTAATACGAATACTTGTTCTGATTGTACCGAACGAACGTTCCTGTGTCAAATGTTCTATAATTATGCGAATTTTTGAATAAAGCGTTTTAGTCGATTTCTTCTATATCAGCATCATCGTTTTTGCGCTTTTCAGTCGATGTAGGGTGTACTTCAAATTCGAGTTGTAAACCAGTATTTGGCATCCAGTTGTATACCAAAGCGAAGCAAGCAAATGCCACACCACTGACCAAACAATTGATGAGGATATTGATTGCAATTTGTCTCCAAAGTTCAGCAGGAATAACAGAAATCGGGACACCTTCAATCACAATCAGCGTAAAGAGCCACACACTAAAATGTACCAATGTAGTAATCAAGGAAAAGAAAAACCCTACACGTCCTGCGGAACTAACACCAATGCGCTTTAAAGTAACCATGATGCAATCTCCTTATCTTAACTAGCATTGAAAATAGTATAAGCGATTATCAACATTTAAGGCACTTAAATAGGCTTACAATCCTCAAGAACACTAATCGCCAGACGCATCTAGCATAATGGGTAAGGTAAAACCAAATGTACTACCTTCGCCATATACACTATCAAATATCATCTTACCGTTATGCCGTTCAATAATATTCTTTACAAGATGCAAACCCAATCCAGTCCCTTCGATATTGCGTGTTTCACGGGTTTGTACACGGAAGAAAGGCGCAAAGAGGCTTTCTTTCTGATTATCGGGAATACCATAGCCTGTATCTATGATGCTGATTTGTGCTGTTATTGCGTCGATGCGTTCTAAATGAACACGAACCGTGCCATGTTTTGGCGTATATTTAATCGCATTCTGAATTAGATTTGATACTGCTTCTTGTAATTGTAAATAATCGCCTTGGACGATGATGTCAGTATCTGGTAAATCATGATGTAAGGCTTGTTCGCTGATAACAGAAAAATCCATTTGTTCAACAATACTTTGCTTAACCAATCTGTTCAAATTAAGTGATTGCAGCGTTTGTTGATCGGATAATTGTTGAATCCGTTCTAAGGATAAAATGCCTGTTGTAATACGGTGCATCTTTTGCGTCGCAACTTCAATTTTATCGAGATAACTTTGCTCTTTTTCAGTCAATTTGCCATCGACATCATGGCGCAATAATTCCATATAACCCATAATCGCTGAAATCGGGTTTTTAAGATCATGGTTTGCAATGCGAATCATATCGGTTTTGAGTTGTTCTAGTTGGCGTACATCCTCGTATTGTTCTTCTTTTTGACGATGCAACATCGCATTATCGAGGAATGCTGCAATACGCCCCGTAATCAATTGCAGGAACTGGAAGCGCTCTTGGGAGAAACGATCATCACTCCGTGCTTCTAAGACCAAGATACCGACTGTTAAGTCGTTAGAATGGAGCGGAATCACCATCATGGCATGGGTTGATGCCAATAAGGGTATATAGTCGGGGTCTTTATGCACGTTTAGAATTAACTCGGGTTGTTGCTTTTTGAGTGCGCGTGCAAGGATACCATCGTGCTTGATGAGATGCCGTTCAATTTGGGCTTTATCATATTGACCAAATTGATTCATCAATGAAAAATTACCTGTTGGTAACATCATCGCTAAATAACCCGCTTGTGCATTGCTCAGGCGCAATGCTGCATCTAGTGCTAGTTGCGACACATAATTCACATTGAGATTGGCTGATAATTCAATATTTACTTGTTTCACTAAGTTCAGGTCTTCAATATGACGATTTAACTCATCTTGAACGCGCTTCATGGTCGTCACATTACGAATCAAGATTAAAATTTCCGCGTCACTTAAGCGTACTAAGCGTGCTTCGTAATAATCACTTCTGGGATTGTTACTATCTTGTGCAAATTCAATCGAATGCACATAAGAGGCTAATTCAAGTGTGAGATAGAGTGTGGTTTCATCAATGAGTGATTGCGGAAAACCTGTTTCATCAAGTGTTTTACCAATTAATTGGTCGTCTAATTGTAAGGATTTTGCATCGGATGAGGTATGGAACTCTGTGATTGTGCCATCATTTTGTAATACAAGCAGCATATCAGGTAGGGCGTTCAGCAAGTTTCGTTGTCGTGTTTGTGTATGATTTATAGTGAGGTGAGCATTTCTGTAAGGGCTAACATCTTGAATGATAAATTCATAGTAGATTGCATTCGATAGGGTCTGTTTTTCGCCGTTATGGTGTACCCAAATCAGGGACTTATTATCCGCATGGATAAGTGGGTAATCCAGTGTGACGCTATCTTGTGTTGTAATGTTCTGTTGGATATTTGCCTGATAATCTGATGCGATTAAATCCGTATAACGTTGCCCTTTGAGTGCGTTTGCATCATGACCAAATAAGGCTTGTATTGCGCCGATGCTGCTCATAATCCGCATATCCGCATCCAGTTTAAGAATTGCAGACCGATTCATCGTCAATAGACGATCATAAGCGATAGCATCAGATGAAACATCCGTAGGAGGTCGAAATTGGCTAGGCATATAAGCTATTTAATCCATTATATCGGACAATAATAAACTGTTTAAAGTCTCTATCATATTATATCAAGTATAATATAACATTTGTTATTACGACAGTTGCCAAATGAATGGAATTAGCATTTCCCAATCGGATAATCCAGCATGACGGCTAATCATGGGAATTGCTCCCATTTTGGGATCAGCAACCGTGTAACCCAAACGTGGTATTAATATTAAATCACCAATGCGGTCAATAAAGTGTTTAGATGGGGTATCACCAAAGTAACCCAATTCAAGTGCTTGCTTGCTTTCGATAACGGTCAATTTATCAGCATAATGGCTTTTAATATGGTCTTTGATCGCATCGACTGTGCCATGTTTGGCATAGAGATAGGCATGTCGCTCATCCCCTGATAAGCTCATTTGCATTGCATCAGCAATCAGTGCATCGTCACCAAGATCAATGGCTTGGGTTGCATCATAATGTCCGTGATCGGCAAAAAACATGAATAGCGTTTCACCATCGGCTAAAAGGTCTTGCCGTACTAAATCACGCAGTGCGAAGATTTTTTCTCGGATTTCATCGTTCGTGTACGGATGATGTGCGCCGTATCGATGGGCAAGCGCATCCACACCACTCCAATAAATACTGACATAACTGCGCTTGCCTTGTGTTGCTTTCAGAACTGAGGCGACTTCACCCATAAAATCGCTCATTGCGATATGCGTTACGATGTTATCAACACCACGATGTAAAATCCGTGATAAACCACTGCCCACATAAGCACGATTGGTTACAGCATATGATGGAATGTCGTGTAATTGTAGATAATCGCTTAATCCTTGTGCTGTGACAATATCTTCGGGCGGTAATCCCCAATTCGCAATGACATCCGATGGGTGACGACCTACAACAGGCGTAAACGATAGCATATTGCCTAATAAGGATAAATCACGCAAAAACATCAGTGTACCCGTCATGCCTGTGCTTGCAGGTGGCAAACCCGTCCATAATGAAGTTAGCGCAACCACTGTGGTACTGGGCGCAACCGATGTTAAGGGCATCACAGCCCGCCCTTGATTGAGTTCTAGCACGGCATCTCGGAGTTCTTCATCTTCTGCCATCAACATATTCAGATGTTGATAACCAACCCCATCTAACAAAAATACAACGACACGCTTCGCTTGTGGGGTTTCAGCTTGCCAAACATCTGCTAATAAAGGCTTACTATCCTCAAAGGGAACACCCAAGGCAGCTACGATGGATTGGGAAATATTACTAAGCGCTAGACCATCATAATAAGGAAAAAGTAACTCATCTGACCATGTGACAGGAAATTCAAATAAGCGATTATTACGGATTTGGGCTTCAATTTGTGCAGGTGTTGTAGGCATTACGGCTCTCCAATGATGTGCTGAATACAATCTAAATTGCTCACATTTAAGAAAAGCCGTTCAGTTATCATGTAATGAACGGCTTTTCTCATGAATTGAGGTGCTATTTATACGAGACTTTCGAGGCGGTCAACGAGTTGCGATAAGACCGCAAAGGTTGTTTCAATCGGTTCTGGTGATAGCATATCGACACCTGCAATCGATAGTGCATCCAGTGGGTCAAGCGAACCCCCTGCATTGAGGAAGGTATGATAATTGGCAATATCTTCAGGATTACCAGAGCGAACTTTATCAGCAAGCGCATGGGCAGCACTGATACCTGTTGCATATTGGAAGGTATAGTAAGGCAAATACAAATGTCCGAATGTTGCCCATGTGATGCCTGTGGTGTCTTTGTCATAGGAGAGTGTATCGCCATAGCCTTCTGCGAAAAACTCACTCATAATGTCGATCAATGTACCGGCTGTCAAAGGTTGACCAGCAGCTTGGCGCTCATGCACTTCAAATTCAAAACGCGCGAGTGTTGGCATGATGAAGAAGTACCGATGGAAATTATCCATAGCTTCTTGAATCAATGCTAATTGGAAATCACGATCATCATTTTGCTCAAAGAGATAAGCACGCGTCATCGCTTGATTGAAATTGCTGGCTGTTTCAGCAGAAAACATCGAATATCCTGCATAAATTTCAGGTTGTGTTTTGCGTGAATAGTAACTGTGCATCGAATGTCCGAGTTCGTGTGCCAGTGTACTCATACCACCCAAGCCATTATCAAAACTCATCATGATGAACGGATGTGTATCATACGACCCATTCGAGAATGCGCCTTGACGTTTACCTTGGTTCACTGACCAATCGACCCAATTCTCATCAATGCAACCTTTGACCATCGTATTGACGTAATCGTCACCCAATGGCTTCATCCCATTGGCAATCCAATCAACGGCTTGTTTATATGTGACGGTGGGTTCATTACTGGTCAATGGTGCCCAAATATCATGCTCATGGATGGTATCGACCCCAAGAATTTTTCGTTTTGCTTCCCAGTAACGATGCCATGTTGGCAGATTTTTCTTGTAGGTATCAATCAGATTGTGGAAAACATCAACAGGTAAACTATAAGGCTCTAGCATCATTTGTAAGACGCTATCATACCCTCGGACACGCATCTGCATGGTGCTTTGCTTGACACTCGTGAGGTATGTTGCTGCAAATGTATTCTTAAATTGTAGATAGCTTTGATTATAATTTTGCCACCCTGTACGACGAATTTCACGATCTGTATGACCTTTGACCATCCCAATGCTACTTTGTGTGACAGGGAAGGGCTGACCATCAGTGCTGGTAGCATCTGCAAATTGCAAATCGGTATTGCTGAGTTCACTATAAGCATTTTGTGTGCCACCAAATGGCTCATTTACCATCCCCATAATTTGCTCAACTTCTGTTGAACGGGTATGCGCTGCTTGGCGGAACATCTCTTTAATACGGCGTTCGTACATGCTCATGCGATCACTATCAGCGACCCAAGCCAGTAGTACATCTTCACCGATAGCGATTAATTCGGGCGTTGAAAATGATGTGTTACGGCTATATGTGCCGAACATGCTTGATAATTGTCCACCCATTGATTTTGCTTCTGCATCGGTGCTATCAACCGATGTACTCATCCCGACATAACTGCTCAAGGTACGTAAGCGACGACGGAGTTTGCTTTCAAGTTCCCAATAATCAGCAAGTGTATCGGCATTATCTGCTAACTTGCCTTGATACGCACCTAATTGTGATAATTCTGTATTGAGAGCATCGAACTCGGCACGCCACGCATCACGGTCTGCAAAGACGCTCGTATCATTCCAGCGTTGCTCTTGTGGGACATCACTACGCTGTAAAACTTGAGGTGTACTAGCCATTTGATATAATCCTATCGTTTAAAATTATTTTTTAACCACTTTCATTATGATAGGATTCCGCTAACTTTTCAACATTTCCTCAGCAATTTCTGATTGTTCTAAATTGCACAAAAAGATTTCAGCGTATTTACAAGTTTCCCTCAAGTTTTCAAGTGAATTAATATAACGTCCTGTTTTATTGTGAAAAATGACTAATAAGTACGCACTGAGCTTGTATCTTACTACCTCTATACAAGGTCTTAATGTATTGGAATGCTTACTATATCAAGTGTTTTTAGCACATATAAACAACGACTTGCTGAGAAAAGTTTGCTGAAACAAGGCGAATGTGTTAAAAACAGCATTGCGTAACAACGCAATTTACAAATATATTCTTTAGGAGAGAGTATCTATGAAAAATATGTCTCGTGTGCTACTCGCTTTAGCTTTGGTTGCTATTTTGGCAATCGGCTTCGGCTCAGTAGCAACAGCACAAGAAGGTGATGTTGCTTTAGGTCCTGTAACATCAGCTATTATTGAACGTGGTGAATTAAACTGTGGTGCAAACAACGCTGTACAAGGCTTCGGCTTTGTTAACGAAGCTGGTGAATTTACCGGTCTCGATGTTGATTTCTGCCGTGCAGTTGCTGCTGCCGTCCTCGGCGATGCAAATGCTGTAAACTTCCGTCCAGTTGTTGCAAGTGAACGTGGTGCAGTGATGCAATCAGGTGAAGTTGACTTGATGGTACGTAACACCACTTGGACACTCAGCCGTGACTCAGAATGGGGCGTAATCTTTGGCCCAACCACATTCTATGATGGTCAAGGTGTAGGTACACGCGCAGAATTCGCAGTGGGCAGCATCGCTGAACTTGATGGTACATCAATGTGTGTTCAAAGTGGTACAACCACAGAATTGAACATCACCGATTACATCACAGCAAACGGTCTCGATATTGAACTCGTTGTATTCCCAGATGCGAACAGCACATGGGAAGGTTTCTTGGGTGGCGCATGTGAAAGCTGGACAACAGATAAATCCGGTATTGCTGCATTCCATGTAACTGCTGCTGATCCATCAGAATTCGTCATTCTTCCAGAAACACTTTCAAAAGAACCACTCGGTCCTTTGTCACCACAAAGTGATCCACAATTTGCTGAAATTGTTGCATGGGTACACTTCGGTATGGTTACCGCAGAAGAACTCGGCATCAACAGCGAAAATGTGATGGATTTCCTTGATAGTGAAGATCCAGTTGTTCAACGTTTCCTCGGTACTAACAACAACCGTAGCGGTAGCTACCTCGGTCTTGCTGATGACTTCATGGTCAATGTTATCAGCCAAGTAGGTAACTATGGCGAAGTTTATGCACGTAACCTTGATCCACTCGGTTTATCCCGCGCTGGTTCACCAAACGCGCTCTGGACACAAGGTGGCTTGATCTACGCTCCACCATTCCGTTAAATAGCACGTAAATCTATATCCGTAACACTTGCTCGACGGGATGCTAACCTTTAGCTCCCGTCGACCTTTTATCAGATTATATTGTGGGAATTAATATTTTATGCAACCACGAAAAAACTCCGACATTCCACAAGCGCCTAGTTTATTCGATTATTTTAGTGATTTGCGTGTTATACGAGCCACAGCGCAGATTATCTTTGCTCTTATTATCGTTTTTTCTGTGGTATTTTTGTGGAATAGTGTCTATACCCAGTTGGTGGCGATCAATGCGACACCAAATTTTAACTTTTTAGAAGACCGCGCCGGGTTTGCAATCAATCAATCACCCGATTGGTATAGTGCCAATAGTACCTACGGGGAAGCCTTCATTGTTGGTGTCATTAATACCATACAAGTTGTTTGGCTTGGCTTAGTTCTTGCAACCTTAATCGGTGTCATTTTAGGTGTTTTCTTATTAAGCCAAAACTGGCTCATCCGCACAATTTCACGCATATATGTCGAAATTCTACGCAACACACCCTTATTGGTTCAATTGATCTTTTGGTACTTTGTATTTTGGCTTGGTTTGCCGAATACCAATTTGAGTTTCCCGAATGAATCGGTGATGATTGTTGCCTTACGCTACTTCGTTTATCTATTTATCATCATCGGCGCAGGTATTTACGTTTGGCGCTTTACCGCACCGAGTCGCTTTTTCAATGGTGTTTTGACAGGCTTTATAATTGCCGAAGCTGCTATCTGGTTGCTGAATGATAGCTATATCATCCTCTTTATTGTGGCTGCAATCGGCGCTGGTTTGTTATTGGTTGCAAATCGTGCAACGATTATCCCCAAAGGTTATGAAGGTCTTGCACAAGGTGCAGGGGTCTTATTAATTGCCACTTTAGTGGGGCATGGCTTACTGGATGTATTAGGTGGTGCAGGCATTCTTGATAATGCACGTGTTGTCTATGGCGATGTTTTGCCACTGATGGTTGTAGGTCCTAATTTGTTCGCAACGCCAAACTTTGCGCTGACACCCAATTTCTTGGTTTTTAGTGTTATCACCGTTGTAGCCATTGTTGTTGCAATCGGCTTATTTATTTATTGGGGTGGGGTGATCGAACGGACAGGCGCAAATATTCCGCGTCTTGTTTATGCCGTGACGATTATCGTCGTTGCTGGCTTAATCGGATGGTTTATTGCATCAGGTCCCATTTCAGATGATCTGATGATTACCATCGGTGAAGGTGAAGATGAACAAACGGTGACACTCGCACAAGCGCGTGCTGATGGTTTACTCGCTGAGAATGAACTTGAAGTATACGATTCAGGTGCGCCAATTGTTGTGCAACCGCCACAACTCAATCGTTTTGGTACACGGGTTGAAGTGGGTAATAATATTTCTCCCAATTATGTAACCTTGCTGATTGGTCTTGTGATCTATACCTCGGCATTTATTGGTGAAATCGTCCGTGCTGGCATTCAAGCTGTTCCTTGGGGACAAGTCGAAGCCTCACGCGCACTCGGTTTTTCTGGCGCACAAACATTACGTATGATCGTTCTACCGCAAGCCTTACGCGTTATTTTGCCACCATTAGGCAATCAATACCTCAATCTATCTAAGAATAGTAGTCTTGCGACAGCGATTGCATTTTCCGATACCTATCAGGTTGGTCAGACTGTTATGAACCAATCAGGGCAATCCATTCCGGGTTTTGCTTTGATCTTAGGTGTCTATCTCACATTGAGCTTAATTATTTCGCTCGTGATGAATATCGTAAACAGCCGTTTCCAATTAGTCACTCGATAAGGGGGTCTCATAATGGCAGATATTGAAACTAGCCAACCTGAAAATTATTATGTCAATCAAGTTGAGCCTGAAGCTAAGCCTCCTCCCGCGTTGGAAACGGGAGTTCTTAAATGGATGCGTGAAAATCTATTTAACTCCGCAGCCAATACAGTCCTAACCTTTCTTGGTCTTGCCCTTGTCTTTTATACCATCAATGGGTTGACAACATGGGTTGTGCGTGATGCGAACTGGTTCTCAGTCAGTGTCAACATTCGTAACTTTATGCTTGGGCGCTACGAAGCAGAATTTGAATGGCGTGCATCATTGACCACCTTTTACGTGGTATTTGCAATCGGTGCCGCCATGGCTATTTGGATACGGCAGATTTCGCGTCGTGCGCTCCTCACTGTGATCGTTATCATCCTTGGTGTGCAAGTGATGCCACGATTACTCAACACATCACTCGAATTACCAACATGGTATTCAGGTGTTGGTAATATTGACATTCAATCAAATCAAACCACGATTGAAACAATCGATCAAATTGGATTTATTGGTCAAGAAGGCGAATCAATCACAATTTCTCTGGCGAGTGAAGCCACCACTGAAGAAGGTCTCGCTAATATCACCGGTTTTGTCGATGTTGTTTCCAATACATTGCGGAATGCAGCAGCTAATCGTTTAGAAGATATTGCAACCCTCGAAAACTTTGAAGCACTTGTTGCTGCTCAAGCGGAGGTTGCACCTAATGATGCACCTGTCCTCACAGCGAGTGTATATGATGAGTATGTAGAAACAATTGCTTCAACAGAAATTGAAGAAGCTATTGTTGATGTTTATAGTATGAATCAAATTCCTGTTTTGGTTGAAATCATCGACCCTGAAACAATGGAAGCAATTGCGAGTGTTGTTTTATCCAGCGCAGAAGATAGCCTCAATTTAACGCTACCGCATTCAGGCTGGTTCATTCTCAATAAAACATTACAAACTGAGGGTGCAGAAGTGAGCGAATCACTCGCATTGCTCAGTATCCAAGGTATCTTCCCTGCATCTAAATTAGAATCAACGCAATCCTTAGCTTATACCCGTCGTCCTGATGGGTATCGCCTAGCAGATGTCGATGTGCCAAGAATTGATGGTGAACCAATTGAGTTTATTGACATCATCCGCAATCAATATCGTGGTGACCGTCCCTTTAACGATTATTTGCGAGTCTATGTTGCGCCATTCTTGCTCAATATCGCAAACTTTGTCACTTTGGTGCTAGGTGTTGGCGTTGCGGGTTACCTCTTTACAGAGATTCTCCGTAATTCGAGTGGGATGGCTATAGCTTCTAAATTTGCAACCTACGCACTGGGGGCAGTGCCTGTCGTGGTTTGGGTACTCATCAATGGGATGTTCCTAAACAGTATCATGATGTGGTTGCTATTCGTATCATTGGCGATGTTCAGCTA
>JBAUIA010000156.1:0-13614 GCA_049680565.1 Phototrophicaceae bacterium | reverse complement strand
TTTCGAGATTTAATAGTGTTGGGATTGTGCGTGCATTTTTACTTTCGTAAATAATGATAAGGTCACTGCCACGAGCGATACTAAAGCCTTCGATATGACGATGTGGGTCATCAATCAACCATGTGATCTCATCGTCACGCAGCATACCAATACGGTCATATGTATCTTTTTCCGCATTGAAAATAATCGTTTTACTATCATTCGCCCATTCACCAAATACTTTTTTATCCGCGCCCATATTCAGCACTTCTTGATTATGCGTGCCATCACTATGAATAACAAATTCCTGTATCCCTGCTGGATGTTCATGCGTGTCATACAAGATTTTGCTACCATCAGGGCTTAATCTTGGGTAATTCCAACCGCCTGTTTTGGGGCGTGCTAATTCAAGCCGTTCACCTGTTGCCAAATCGTGGCGAATAACAACAGTTGCTTCGATCTCTTCGCCTGTTGCCACATCGACATTTGCACCATAAATCAACCATTTACCATTAGGATGCAATTCGCCACCTCGGATAAAATAATTAGGGTCATCTTCAATGAGTGGGTGCATTACGAGTGGCTTATCTAAATCAACACGGTAAATACGGACACGCTCGTTACCGCCTTTATCTTGCTTGACCAATACCGATTGACTATCAGGAGTCCAGCCAGCTAAAAACGTGTTTTCAAGTGTATCCGTTAATCGGATAGGCTTAGTTGAGCCATCTGTTGCGGTTACATAAACTTCGGACGTTGGCGCAGTACGATACCATGTCCATGCCACCCATTTACCATCGTGTGATAATGTCGCACCACTTAACGCGGGAAGCGATAGCAAGGCATCCAAGTAATCTTGATTATTCATCTAAGAATCCTTCATATTGATCTAAGAAAATCCGAATTTTACTATGAACAAGCTCTGGATTTTCACCATTCATACCGTGTCCTACGCCTTTGAGAATTTCGACATCGACTAAATTAGGTAAACAGCGTTTGGCACGTTCAATTACTTTATTAAGGGGTGAGAATGGAACTTCGTATTCTCCCATAAGTAACACTGTCGGTGCAGTAAGCATCGCAAGTTCATCATCAGATAAGGGTGGCACGCCATTTTCTGCCTTAAAGTTACCAATTAATTCAAACATAGTAATTGCATCTTCTGTTATAGGAATATTCGGAGGTGTCATAATTTTGAGGAAGCGTTTCGCAAATTGTCGGGTGCTAATAAATGGTGACATTATAAAGTGGGGTAATAATCGTATCACGAGCATTATATTGACGGGTATAAATCCTCCTGAACTCATCAAAAGTGCTGCAATGATCTTATGCGGTGCAAATGTTGCCAGCTTGAGAATTGTCCAGCCACCTCCCGATAAACCAATATGCAATGACTCTTGTATGCCCAATGCAACCATCACATCGGATGCCCATTCACCATATTGTTGTGATTTGCGATTCATGCGTTTAGGTACGCTACGCCCACTATCACCTGGAACATCGGCTGAAATAACATAATAATCCTCTGCGAAGGCATTAATCTCATTGATCCACATTGTAGAACTCGCGCTCATTCCATGCCAGAAAATTAATGGTGGATTATGAGACTCCCCTGCGATAATCACATAAGTCTGACCATGCCGTGTGTCGACATATTGCGTTTCATAGGTAACAGTTAATTGTGAGAGGATTTTATCATAGACTGCTTGCATCTTGTCATAAGCAGTGTGATTCTTCCACATGATAGAAGAATCTATAATTTTTGTCATGGTAGCTATCTCTAAATTAGCAGTTAATCCATTATAAAGAATTTACTATTTTTAGTTGCCGAAGAAATATAAAAATACTGCAACAAAACCCAATGAGTAAACCACTCAATGTCCAGATAGGTAAGCGTGTTAGCATATCTAAGATTAATTGTGGCGGATAGTCAGGGGTAAGATGACCGTGCCAACTTGATTTGAAAACCATCAATAATGCTGTAGTGAGGGTTGATGCTGCGCCGATTATTGCACCCCATACAATCAAGCCAACACACCAAAGACGCATAGGCAAATCTCGGCTATGGAAGCGATTCATAATGGCTGTTGTGATATAAATGAGGGCTGCACCGAAACCAAGGAGCGCAACAAGTAGTGTGCTATGATTTTCTAAACCTAACCAGAAAAGTAGCCCTAGCCCGTAACCAATTAATAGGAAACGGGCTTTTGTTTTGGGTTGCGGTAGGCGAATCGTCATTATGCCTTGGCAGCACGCCGACCTAAACGTTTTTTACGCAATTTGAGGGGTTCAAAATGGAAAATCATCGCTTGATGCGGTTCAAGGTCAACAAAGAGACCATTTTGAGCCATTTCATCACCGTTTTCATCAATGTAAGTACGGTGCATTGTATCGAGTAGCACCCAATCTTGACCGCGCAGGTCATCTGCCCACGCCCCTAGATCAATTGCACCTTGTGACCATTCATTAGAAAAATTGAGGACAATTAAGCGCATATCATCGCCATTACGCCAGCCATAGCTCAAGAGATTGTAATCACCCATACAACCATCACAGGCAGCATAACAATTGAATAAGCGCCATTCGCCTATATGGTAAATATTATCTGATGCTTCTTCTAGCAAGCGCTTATAGAAATCTTTCAGCGCAAGATGTGGTCGCTCATACGGTTGGCGATTAATATGCACAGGCAATTTGACATTACGCCCAATAAATTGCCCATCATGGAGTAAAGTCGCCCCCGGTAATGTTGAAATCAAAACCGCAGCAGGACGGCTGGCAGCAATCCCTATTGATTCCGCAGCACGCGGTTCATCATGATTTTCAATGAAACGAATTTGACGTTTCAGATAATCAATATCTGCAAAAAGATGTGAGCGAATCCCATTCACATCACCGCGCACAATACGATCATAGAGGGTCTTATCATAGGTATAGTCAAAGCCTTGTTCTAACAATTGATAATTCATATTCCAATAGGCTTCGGCAATGAATACAAACTCAGGATTGTTTTTACGAACACGCGGAATCACATCATCCCAAAATTCTCTTTGAGGCGCTTGCATATCAGGATGCAACCATCCCCACGAATGCTTAAAGACATCATTGGTCATCAGCATCGCCATATCACAACGGACACCATCTGCCATAGTTGCGATATCACGCAAGGTTTTTACAGCAGCATTACGATACCCCTGTGTATACGGATTGAGTTGTGCGGTATCAATCCAACCGGGGAAGTAAGGGTCGCGTCCATGTGCAAAAATCGCTTTGGTGCGCTTTGCAATTTGGAGTTCAAAAAATTCACCCTTTGCTTTTTTAAGCCAAGATGGGTCAGCTTGAACGTAAAATTCAGGGTGTTCAAGTAACCAAGGATGGTCAAGTCCTGTATGATTTGGAATGAAATCAAGGATTAGCTTGAGTCCACGATTGTGTAATTGTTGGCGGAAAATTGCCAATCCATCACGTCCACCCAGTGTTTCTTCAACGTCATAGGCAGCCACAGCATATGCTGACCCTATAACATCCTCATTGGTAATATCAGGGAGTGCGCCTCGATATTCATGCACGTAATTTAAGGCGCTTGAACGTGTTGATTCACCACGATACCAAACACCCATCAACCAAATCGCATCGACGTTATAACTTGCAAGTTCGTCGATGATTGTTTCAGGAACGTTTTGTAAGGTGTTTGGAGTCTTATATTGTTGGCTGAGTGCGGTCAACCAAACGGATGTGTTAATCTCATAAATGCGCGGATTATTAGATTGTAGTGCCATAATGACAAATGTCCTTATGATTATAATTAGAATGATAACGATAATATGCTAGATGTTTTGATAGCAAAATACAAGTCATGCTGGTAGATATACTTAGCAAAAACTTATCCTAAAATTGATGATTATCAAAGCAACATACTATAAAACACTATAAGGTTGGAAACGTTTCTATATATTATGATTTTTGAACAAGTCTATATATCTCATCAACATTAATAGACTCATGAAATGGTCTTATATGGAACAATTAAACCAGCGTATGATTAGACAAGATGACACATAATAGTTATCACTATGTTTTAAGTTAGTATTTTTTATATTAATTTAGGAGACGAGGTCAGCTATGGCAGATGGTTATATTATTAGAAATAGAGATACAGAGCAAATTGAAATGCTCGATGGGGTGCATCGGCGCACGATGGCAACAACTGATGAAGCGATGTTATGTCAATTCCAGCTTGATGCCAATAGTATTGTCCCTTTGCATCATCACATGAACGATCAAGTGGGTTATGTTATTTCTGGGCGAGTTGAATTAACAATTGGCGATACAGTTCAAATTTTGAGTGCAGGTGATAGTTATGCTATCCCCGGTGGTATTCAACATGGCGCGCATGTATTAGAAGCAGCCGTATTGATTGATGTGTTCTCGCCCCCACGCGAAGATTACCGAACAGAAGCCCGTTAAACAGTAACGACTTTCCAGAAGGCATTTTCAGCGTGTATAATGGTGAAGATGCTTCTGTATTTGATGATGAATACAGGCAAACTAGCGCTCAAGTTAGTTTTGGGGAGAACTTAATCAATGTCTCAACTCAATGAAAAATCCAGAAAGCGCAAGAGTATTGCGCGTGACCGAATCGAAAAACGTAAACAACGCCGTGAAGCCATTAGCAATATTGCTAGCGAAGGCTTAGACAAATTACCCGCCGTTGATTTATCAAAAACAGCCAAGCCTGTTGCGACCCTCATCACGATTATGCGAGATACGCTTTGGCGTGTACGGCGTGATGCACCGCTAGGACTGATCGCTAAAGCAGGTGGCGGTTTCATTGCGGTAGTTGCGATTTTCTTCGTGCTTATGTCTTTCTTTAGCAATGAAATAGGACCTAATATCACAACAATGGGTATTAAGTTATCGGGACAAACTATAGAAGAAGCCTCTGAAACTCTATTCGCCTATTGGAATGATGAAGCTACAATTGATGTTCTCGTTGAGGATACGGTCTTTGAAAGCGTGCGTCCCAGCGAAATTGGTCTCTTCTTAGATGTCACCGCAACAGCAGAAGCAGCTAAAGCGGCGCGTCTATCAGGGTTTCCATTTGGGCATGAAATTGAACCTGTTATCAGCAGTGATTATGGGGATATTCAAACGTATATTTTGAGTATTGGTAATCAAATTTATATTCCAGCACGTGAAGCAGGCTATGCGTGGGAAAATGGCACACTTGTGAGTGTACAAGGTAGCCCTAGCCGTGATATTGATGTAACAGGTAGCATTCAGCGTATTTTTGATAATCCTTTGCTTGTCGTTGAAACAGGATCAGTATCACTAATTACCGTGTCAACCGCTCCGAATGTCATCGAAGCTGATCCGTACTATCAAGAGGCGCTCGCTTTTGTAACCAGTGATTTTATCATTGAAGGCTATGACCCTTTCCGCGACCAAACACGGCAATGGGCAACAACCCGTCAGGAAATGGCGAGTTGGCTGGTTGTAACAGATACAGGATTAAGTATCCAAGAAGACCCCTTAGAAGATTTTGTCACTGTAGTTAACTCCCAATTGGATGTTGATAATTGGCGACGCTATCTTGACCCCGCAGAAACATATGAAGCGATCAATAGTGCCTTTGTTAATGATGCAGGTTTAGCGGATGTGCGGATTCGTTATGCTGATTCCACCTATACATTGGGAGATGGCGATTGGGGTATTCGTTTAAGTCGGCGATTAGGCTTACCATTTTTCAATATTCGTTCGGTGAATCCCGGTATAGATTGGGATGGCATAGTCTACCCCGGACAAAATATTTCTGTTCCATCGCGTGATCTTGTGATTCCGCTTGAACCCATTGAAGATCGTCGGATTGTTGTCGATTTAGACAGTCGTTATCTGGTCGCTTTTGAAAATGATGAGGTTGTATTTGATTGGCCTATCTCGATTGGGCGCACAGATGCCCCAACGATTCCGGGCGTGTATCAAATTTTAAGCAAAGTTGATATTGCATCAGGGAGTAGTTTTGCCTTATGTACTGCATCAGCTTGTGGTCAGTGGGAGATGGATCACTTTATGGGTATTTATGAAGTGAGTGTTGGGTTGACCAATGGCTTTCATGGTACAGTTCGATTGCCCAATGGTGGTGTTTTGACACAAGGCAGTACGCAATCAAAGAGTACATTCGGTTGTGTGATGTCCGATTCTGAGCAAGCCCAATTATTATATGAATGGGCAGAAACAGGTATTGTCGTTGAACTACTCGATGTAGACTTTCCACCAGAAAGCGCCTTAGGTCAACGCGCATTAGATTTCATTCGAGATCGCACATAATCAACCATGACTCAGAAAGAGGCTAATGAGTCTCTTTTTGATGTTTAGAAAAATTGCCTAACTGATTAGTTTTAGATTAGCCAGAGATTAAAACGCATTTAGCTATATTGACCAAGCAACATTTGTAATATTACGATAGGCTTCTAGCGCTTATTGTGGGTCATTGGGAGTCATTGTATGATATTTGGCTCAAAATATACTATTTGAGCCTCAATTACTTGGTTTAATTGCACTATTTTTCACAATTAATTTCGGCATTTATTACAAAAAGTACTTGACAAATTTTTACACTTCTTATATAGTTCTAATTATAAGAGTATGTGGAGCAACACAAACTTAAATTTTAAAAAATATTTTTTTCCTGCGCTCCACATCGAAAAAACACACCTCACAATTTGTGGGGTGTTTTTCGTTTAATGGCTTGGCTGTGCTATCCTAATAAGCAATTAATTTAAGATAACATAGGATATGATTTTTAATGACAAAAATTAAGAAAGCCTATGGCTTGTGGTCAAGCCCAATATCAGCCGAGATGATTGGCGATAGCCTCTCATTTAATGATGTTTTATGGGATACACATAGCGATACCTTAGTTTGGTCAGAACGACGCGGCAAACGCACCGTGTTGGTTGCTCAAAATGGGCAAGATGCCCTGCGCGATTTAACCGATAGTCGCTACTCCCCTAGTGGACGTGTGGGCTATGGCGGTGGTGAATTTACTGTTCATGATGGCGTAGTTTATTTTGTGCATGATGGACGCTTATATCGTGTTTCTTTAGAGGGTGGCTTACCGCAAGCCATTACCCCAAAATTTGGTGGTGCAGCAGCGCCAAAAGTTTCACCTGATGGTCAGTGGTTAACTTTTGTGCATAGTTATGACCATGATGACATATTAGCATTGGTTGATGTAGATGGTAAGCAATTCCCACAAAAAATTGCCTCTGGTGATGATTTCGTCATGCAACCTGCTTGGTCACCTGATGGTCAGAAGATTGCTTATGTGGCATGGAATCATCCGCAAATGCCTTGGAATGGCTCAGAGTTACGCCTCATCACATTGAATCACAATGGCGCAATGCCCTATGCGGAAAAAGAAGAAACATTAGCAGGTAATACCGAAACGGCAATAGCTCAACCAGAGTTTTCACCCGATGGGCGTTATCTTGCTTACATCAGTGATAAGACAGGATGGTATCACCTCTATCTGTATGATCTCGAAACACAGACCCATCAGCAAATTACCCATGATGCCGTCGAGCATGGTATTCCACAGTGGGTGCAAGGTAATCATACCTATGGTTGGACAGTCGATAGCCAAAGCATCATCTATATTCGACATCAACACGGATTTTATAGCCTATGGCAATACAATCTGAATAATAATAAACATCATGAATTTACAGGATTGGAATCGTATACGCATATTGATCGTGTTGCTATTTCTAGCATAACATCCAAATTAGCCTTACTTGCGTCTGGTGCGACAACACCCACACGACTCATCGTCTATGACCATGTATCCCCAACGAAAGTCTTACGACGTAGCACGACTGAAGCACTCATCGGCAAACAATTATCTCCTGTTGAGGCGATTCAATGGCAAGGACATGATGATGAAACGGCTCATGGTTTATATTTTGCGCCACATAGTGATACCTATGAAGGCATAGGTCAGCCACCTTTGATGGTACTTGTACATGGCGGTCCCACATCACAGCGTAATGCCAAATTCGATATGGAAGTCCAATTTTTCACATCGCGCGGATTTGCTGTTCTGCAAGTCAATCATCGCGGCAGTACAGGTTACGGTAAAGCCTATATGAATAAGCACGCAGGCAATTGGGGTGTTTATGATGTGCAAGATAGTATCACAGGGGCGGAGTATCTTATTGAAAAGGGACGCGTTGCCCGCGATAAAATTGTGATTATGGGGGGCAGTGCTGGCGGATATACCGCGCTACAAGCCTTGGTAGATGCTCCGTCATTCTTCAAAGCAGCCGTTGTTTCTTATGGGGTTGCAAATCAATTCTCATTGGTGAAAGATACCCATAAATTTGAAGAACGGTATAGTGATTGGCTATTGGGTGCATTACCAGAGGCTGCAAGCGTCTATCATGATCGCTCGCCATTATTCCATGCGGATAAAATCAAAGATGCCGTCATCATCTTCCAAGGAACGGATGATAAAGTTGTGCCTAAAAATCAGTCGGATACGATTGTAGCAGCTTTACGGCGCGGTGGTGTTCCTCACGAGTATATTATCTATGAAGGCGAAGGTCATGGCTTCCGTGATCCTGCAAATATCGTTGATTTTTATAATCAGACGGTTAATTTCTTGCAAGATTATGTGATTTATACCTCGTAACTACTCATTCAAAACAAAAAGGCAAATGACTTTTCATTTGCCTTTGGATTCAGACATAAAGTATATAATCATTTTAATCGCTGTACAGATCAACGAACTCAGCTACGCTAAGATCAATTTTGTTATTCTCAACGATATAACGCGCAAATTCATTTATTTTTTCAACGAGATCGCGTGGGAAAATACCTTGACGAATACGTTGATCGAGGTAAACCGCGCCATGCCCCCGAATAGGAATGGCGATCACCATCCGTAATTCGTGGAGGTGCAAGTTTGTTTTAGGCGCATCTTCAGGGTCAGTGATGAGGTTATTGGTGATAACAATATCATCTGTAGTGATCGCTTCATCAACTGCGCTATGCAAAAGATCAGAAAAATCTTCTTTATTGAGTAAGGTATCATCGACATTGACACGATCATGAATATTGAGATCGAGATCAAGTACCATCAATCGTTCAGCATGTGTTTGTTCTTGCACAAAGCGCATGAAATTGGTAAGAAACTCAACGCTCATATTGAATAAGTCCTCAACCACATTAATTGGGTATTTTGTAAATAGTTTAGCGTACTCTACCTTTCTAAGCGATAGTCGATATGCGTATTTATCAGTTTTTTGGCATAACTTAGACGATTTTAATGCAATGGGTGATTAAATGGGATTAAGGGTTGCTTGATGTTTATAAATTAGATCATCAGAATCCCTGTAGAATCTGATACACTAAGATTGACCATACATGAGAAATCATAACTATGACACGACAAAATCGTATCCAACATTATACCCATCAGATTGAACGTTTATCACAGCGCATCAAACAAATTGAGGCACAAGGCGACCATATTAGTAATTTGCGCTTGTTGCTGGCTGTTGCAGGAGGTATCCCTTTAGCGATACTCGTCTTCACATCGTATAGCATTTTATTTTGGGGATTATTAGCCTTCGTCATTGGTGGCTTTGCACTGCTCATCAATCGGCATCGGCGGATTCAGCAAAGTTTGAAAAAACATCATGCGTGGCGTGCTATCAAACAAGAAAATCGCGCGCGTATTTTACTCGATTGGAAACGTATTCCTGAACTTGATATGGATGTTGATGAAGATGCACTCGAAGTTGATTTTGATCTACGCGAATTGCATCGTTTACTCAATACGGCATCATCGCAAACAGGTACATTACGATTGCGTAATTGGTTACTCAACACAGAACCACATCTACCAACGATTACCCAACGCCAAAAATTGGTACAAGAAATCAAAGAACGCCCAACCTTCCGTGATAAATTAACACTCTATGCACGCTTATCATCGGCACAAGTCAAAAAGCAAATGAATACCCAATGGTTGCGCCATTGGCTTCAATCCGAAGTTAATTTACCCAAAGTTGATTTATGGCTAACGATCCTAAGTGTATTAGCCATTGCAAATGTGATTGCTGTTGTATTATCACAAATGGGTGTTGTATCCAGTACGATTTCAGGGGTGATGTGGGGCATCTACGCGCTCGTGTATGTCAGCCGAACAGGCTTAATCAGCGAACTCAATAACGATAGTCAAGCAATCTATGATGTGTTCCAGCGCTTAGAATCTGTGATGGCACATTTAGAACGCTATCCGTATACTAATATGCCAACACTACGCAAATTATGTGCGCCACTCCTAGAAGCGAAGCCCTCCGAGCATATCAAACGATTAATGGGAACAATTGCTGCCAGTAGCTTACGCGGTAATCCTCTGATTTGGTTATTACTCAACGCAATTATGCCTTGGGATATGTTCTTCTTACGGCGCTTGCATCAGCAAAAACAACAACTCGCTACTTATATGCCACAGTGGTTGGATATTTGGTACGAGGTCGAAGCCCTCAATTCATTAGCGACCTATGCCCATCTTAATCCTGAAGGCATTATGCCAACGCTCAATCAAGATATTGTCTTTAAGACGAGCAATATGGGGCATCCCCTCTTATCACCTGACAGTCGCATTGTGAACAGTTTTGAGATGCAATCAGTAGGTAATTTGGCAATTTTAACAGGTAGCAATATGTCTGGTAAAAGTTCATTTTTACGCACTTTAGGCGTTAATTTGACGATGGCATATGCAGGCGGTGTTGTGATTGCCGATGACTTCCAAGCAGGCTTATTCCGTTTGTTCAGTTGTATTCGTGTCACGGATTCATTGGACGATGGGATCTCGTATTTTTATGCAGAGGTCAAGCGCTTACATGCTTTACTGGAAGCCTTAGAAGCCGACCATGATTTACCGTTATTCTTTGTGATTGATGAAATTTTCAGAGGGACAAATAACCGCGAACGCTTGATTGGTAGCCGTTCGTATATTAATGCCTTAGCAGGGGCGAATGGTATCGGCTTAATTGCCACCCATGACCTTGAACTCACACAACTCGCTGATGGCAATTCTAATATCCGCAACTTACATTTCCGTGAGCATGTTGCAGATGGTCGTATGGTTTTTGATTACATCTTACGAGATGGCGCATCGCCAACAACCAATGCCTTACAAATTATGGCAATGGAAGGATTACCTGTCGATGATGCCGATTTTAAACAACAACTCAAACGTTAGCGATGCAAGCAAGCATCTTATATAGGAGTAACATGGCAAACAAGAAACGTTCCAACAAGCCCGGTAAACCCAACAAAAAACGTGATGATAGACCGCGTGGGCGACGTGGTAAGGGTAGCAATACGAATCGCAATGATAAGCCGTCAGCATCAAAAAAGGCGGATGATACCTTTGAAATAAAAATGAAGGCAATGGCAAATGGTGGTTTTGCAATTGGCTCGAATGATCGTCGGATGACCTTTATCCCGTATACCATCCCCGGTGAAACGGTACGCGCTCGGATTGTGAACACGCAAAAATCAGTTGATTTTGCGGAAGGGGTCGAACTCGTTCAAGCATCAGCAGACCGTGTGTATCCACAATGTCCACATTTTGGTCCCAATCACTGTTGGTCGTGCCAATGGCAACATATTAACTATGAGGCGCAATTGTTGCTCAAGCAAGATGTTGTCGCCGATCAGTTATACCGTGTGGGCAAGTTCAAAGACATCGTGATTGAGCGCGCTTTAAAGCCTGTGATTCCATCACCTCAACAATGGGCTTATAACTATAATGTGACGATGACACGTGATAAAGATGGCAGTTTTGGTTACTATAAAATTGATGGACGGCAGATCGAAGCAGTCAATGAATGCCATGTTTTACATCCTGAACTACAGCAATTATTCTCGATGATTGATATTGATTTTGCGGATGTCAGGCGAATGCAGTTATGGGTGGGCAGTGATGATAAAACAATGACGGTTCTCGAAATGAAAACTGAAAATATGCCCCAACTCACGGCAGATTTTCCAACGAGCGTCAATGTCGTCTTGCCAGATAATGAACCAGCTAATTTAGTAGGTGATTCAGCGATGTTTTATGAAGTCGCAGAACGCTTATTTCGCGTGACAGTCGGCAGTAGCTTTAGAGCCAATGTTGCACAAATTTATAATCTCATCGCTACAATCCTTGATATGCTGAATTTAAGCGAGCATGATTCTGTTTTAGATTTATACGCAGGTGTTGGTATTTTTAGTGCATTTATCGCACCGCGTGCGGGTTTAGTAACACTCGTAGAAAGTTATCCGCCAACGGCAACGGATGCTGAGGAAAATCTACAAGCATTTGATAATGTGGACATCATTGAAGGTAGTGTGGAAGAAGTCTTAGCATCATTGCTTGATGCAGGCGAAATTTATGAATCTGCCGTGCTTGATCCCCCCAGCAGTGGTTTGAGCAAGACGGTTATTAGCCAGCTAAAAGACCTCAATATTCCTAAGTTAGTCTATATCAGTGGTGATCCATCAACTTTAGCGCGAGATGCCCAAGCCTTGAGCCAGTTAGGGTACGCATTAGAACGGGTGCAACCCATTGATTTTGCCCCTCAAACTTATTACATTGATACCGTTGCATTGCTCGTCAAAGGGTAAATAAAAATAGGCGATAGTATGCTATCGCCTATGATTGGTCTATTTGGATTATGATTTAGCGATTGACGAAACGATAACCAACACCACGCGATGTAATGATATATTCAGGTTGTTGCGCGTTGACTTCTAGCTTTTGGCGTAGGTAGTGAATATATAATTTAAGGCTATCAATTGCATCGCCATATTCTTCACCCCATGCTTGCGTCACAAGTTCAGTCCGCGTTACAACACGTCCAGCATTACGAACCAGTATCGCTAACAAGTTAAATTCTTTGGGTGTTAGATGTTTGAGTTCATTGCGTACCCATACTTCACGATTCATGAAGTTAATGCGGAATTCACCATCATCAAAGACCAGTTCTTCACTCATATTGGGGCGTGGGCTACGGCGTAGATGTGCGCGAACACGCGCGACCAATTCATCATTATCATAGGGCTTGGTGATGTAATCATCTGCACCCATTTCCAGCCCATGTACAACATCTTTGACATCGCTACGCGCTGTTAAGAATACAATTGGCACATCAGACATTTCACGCAGGCGTTTACAAATTTCCCAACCATCCATATCAGGCATCATAATATCGAGTAATACCAAATCAGGTTGATGACGATACGCTTTACGTAATCCTTCTTCTGCACGATAGGCTTTAATGGTTTCAAAACCTCGTTTTTCCAATAACATTGCGATGAGGTGAACGGTTGCTTCCTCGTCATCAATGATGAGAATTTTTTCTGGCATTTCTGTAACTCCTATGTAGCATATAAACGCAAAGCAAACAAACTATTACAATTATGAAACTAACTTTATCATGGTTCATTGAATGCGTGCAAGCGAAAATCATAGTTTTTACACTTTTTATGCGATTTCAATCGTTAAAAAGCCGTTTTATATGGCGTTACACGATATGTGTTTAATTAAAACAGTCGTTTCATAACCCTAACAAA
>JBAUIA010000155.1:0-6822 GCA_049680565.1 Phototrophicaceae bacterium | reverse complement strand
CTTGACGAAAAACAGAAGAGTTTTCAGTTGGGACGACAATGCAATCAATCATGCCACTGCTCTCATATTCAGGAAAGAAATCCCGCAATAACCAAGCTGCCCAGTAGCGACGTTCGCCTGTTTCAATGCGATAGAGACGTGTCACACCCTGCGAGACATCAACAACGGTTAAGGGATTAACTTGACCATCATCACGAATCGTTACAGCTAGATTTACAAGGTCACGTAGCGTGTCTTCTTCAGGAGATAGTTTTTCAGGTTCTTCCGTGTCATTGTCAGAATTGGGCAGTAGTTCCAGCACGTTGGAGAAAGGTCGTCCTTGTTGACGTGCGGAAACCTGCGCGAGCTGAACAAGTTCGCGCAATGCTTGTGTTGGTGTCATGCGGTCTTCATGAAATTTAAAGTGAATACGCTCAGGCAAAACACGACGCGCTTGTACTGGATCAGGTCTAACCATTTCCAGCAGAAGTCGTTCAACACGAATGCCATTATCTGCAAATTGCTGAGGGAGATCATCTCCCAACATATCTTCTGTTACCGATGCTAAAAGAGCATCCAGTTTATTGGTATCATTTTTTTTGGGAGGCATTAGTTTGCTCCCTGACGCACAAGGCGACCCACTAAACGCGCGTAGGCTTGGCTAGCGGCAGCTTGTGGATCATAAGCGAAGATGCTGCGGTGACTACGGTGGGCATATGACACAGCTTCATTCATCGGGATAATGCCAATGAGTAATTTACCCAACATCGGATGCGATTTAATTTCACTCAGTAAATGGTGATGACCTCTAACACGCTTATCCATCTTGGTCACGAGAATGCCACTCACACGCAAATTAGGAATACGCCAACCTTCGCGAATCTCATTGATTTTGGTAATCACGCTCAATAAACCAACTGTTTCAAGATAGCGTGGTTCGATTGGAATGATGGCATCTGTGGATGCAATTAATGCCATTTCAGTCATCAGCGAAAATGAAGGACGAGTATCAATAACGATTGCGGCATATCCTGATGCAATTTTGGAAAGAGGGTCTGCAATACGATAGGGCGCGCCTGCTGTACCTTGCAGTTCACGTTCGGCTTGTTCTAGCAGGGGAGAACCTGGTAGTACATGCAAATCTTCATCCCATGCGGATGGCACAATGCAATTCAAGAGTGACTGCGTGGCATTCTGACGATCTGCCATCAGAACGGTATACAAGCTATCGTGTGCACCGTAATCATTGCGACCTGTGGTAACGAGGGTGGCATGTGCTTGACTATCTGTATCAATCAGTAGAACTTTTGAGTTCTTAGCTTTTGCTTGGCGCAAGACTGCTGCCATGCCGAGTGCGATATTCGTTGCAGATGTGGATTTACCCACACCGCCTTTATGATTCGTCAGTACATAGGTACGAGTCATGATTTGGTATTCCTCCGCAAACTAAAATTATGGTTACAAAACCATCCTTGAAACCAACGAACTGCCAAGCCATGTTATGCTTAATGGTGGGAGTATCGTTTGCCTCCGCGATGGTACTTCAAGGCAGGTAAGGGAGAGTGTTGCCTCTCCTGAGCCTACCGATAAGTCAACTCGGATATAAATTAATTTTTGAGCGTTCAAGGTGGATAGTTTGCGAAGCGTTTAACTTGTTCACGTTGAGGAAATGCTATTTTTCTTAGGAATTCAGTAGTACTTAGCCCCGAAATATGTTCGAGTCGCGTCCCGTCGCCCCTACATCGGTATAAAGTATTAAGAAAAACGGCTCAAATGAGCCGTTTTTTGATTTAAAAATTAACTTATAGCTATATATTTTCTAAATCTCAATCGAAATTTAATTTTAAAGTTCAAGTCCTGTCTACCTAATTTAGGTCTAATTCGGCGCTTGATGAAGCGATGATCTTATTATTTACCTTCCATCATCCCTTGTATACTTTCGTCAAGCCACCGCAGAAAAATATTTTTTGCAACACAGCCAGATATTTTGCCCTAATCTAAGGTTTGCTCTCACTGTTTGATAATGTAGCAAATTGTTGAGCAACTGCATGCCAAATTAATCCGAAAGAAATCATACCCAACCCAACCAACCAGATTTCAACCTCTACCCAGAATGCCAAAAACAGGCAGGCTATCAACCCAACCCATGCTATCCATTTGGGATAAAGACGTTGCTCGCCCTTGAGTTCCAGGGCAGCAAGATTCGTGATGGCATAATAAATCAGTACTGCAAAGGCACTGAATGACCATGTTGTTTTGACATTACCAATCAAAACTAGCACAGCGATTCCTATAGCAATGATTACTACGGCAACATAAGGCGTTGAATTGTTGATATCAACACGCGTTGTTATGGCTGGCATGTCCTGACGACGTCCCATTGCCAGCAATACTCGTGAAAGACCTAGAATTAAATTGAGTAACACACCCAGCATTGCGGTAATTGCACCTATCGCAACAATCTGAGAAATTAACGGGATATCGAATGCTTGAGCTGCTATTTCGAGTGGAGCAGCTTGTGTTTGTGCTGACCCTGCTAATATATCCGTTCCCACGCCACCAACTCCAACAATCGCCACGCTCATATAGATAACCATTGTTAGAATCATAGAGGCGATGATAGCTCTTGGAATCACACGTTGAGGGTCTTGTACTTCCTCTCCCATTGTAGCAATGCGCCCGTAACCCGTATAAGCAACGAACATCAGCGCAGTCGCTTGAAGCAATTTAGCGATAGGATTGCTATCAATACTAAAAAAAGGTGATAGATTTTCAGTTCCACTTGAAATGAGTTTAGGTAGCCCACCAATCACGAATAAGGCGAGTGCAAACATGGTTAAAGAAACAATAATGATATTGGTGATGTTAGAACGTCGTAGACCACTCAGAACTACTATAGTCAGAACTATAACAGCGATCAGCCCTAAAGGGATCAAATATTCATGCGTGTTAATCCCTAATAGGTTAAGAAAATATCCTCCAAAGCCAAGTGCAGCAGTCGCCGCTGAAGCGGATTTTGCTAGAAGGAACATCCAACCTGCGGTAAACCCAAGCCAAGAATTGAGATATTTATAACCATATTCGTAAGTACCGCCGCTGATAGCATGACTGGCTGCAAGTTGAGCACTATTAAGTCCATTGCAAATTGCTATTAATGCGGCAAGTCCTATTGCAAGAATGACAGATGGACCAGCAATACCGGATGCAATGCCGATACTTACAAAAACACCAGTCCCTAAAATAGACCCCAAACCCATCATCGTTGCACCGAACACACCTAATTCGCGTTTCAGTATTTGCGAAGAATGCGCCATTGATCCTCCCAGATTGTATTAAATGAAATTCGGATAATGAATACTACTACTGTGGTGAATGTATCTCAATAGGTTTTGTCGAATCTACTGTTAATCAGATTATCAGTAAACGTTTTGCTTAGAAGCGACAAATGCGCTGGACACGTCAAGGTATTCATTTCTTCCAGAAATCCTTCGAGTCAAGAAACGATACAAGTATTTTGCGTACGAGGAAATACTCGTGTTCAAGACTCGTTTATTGAGCTACTCCGCTAAACTTTGCTCTTGTAACCACTTTGTTGCCGAAGGAATAGCTGCACAGTCTTTCAACTCAAGAATTAAGCGCGGCTCATTATCAACCTCGCCTAATGCCCTGAATAGCTCTACCCAATCAACCTTACCTTCACCGATTGCCCAATGTCGATCTGTATAGCCGTCCGTATCTTGCAGATGAACGTGTGACAATAAGGCACCAGCAACGCGTACATAGTAATCAGGTGGTACAGCACCTTCGCAGTGATTGATATAGGCATGTCCGACATCTAGGCTTTGACGAACAAAAGAAGAATTGAAGGATTTGACCAAATCTGTAAGCATGATTGGATTTTTATCAAAAATATTTTCAATGACAAGCGTACAATCGATTTGCTCTGCTCGTGTCAAAACAGGTTCAAGAGTTTCATGAACCATCTCAAACAGTGGCTTATTTGCAATCATAGGTTTGATGAGGCTATTTGGAGCGCCTAAGAAAGATAATGGGCTATGGATAACCATGTGTGTTGCGCCAATTTCTGCAGCAACATCTAATGATTGTTTGAAACGGTCTTGGACAACTGCGCGAATTTTGAGATCATAAGCAGCTAAGTCTAAGTTCCAAAATGGTGCATGAATGCCCATTCGACCTACATACCCATCAAGTTTCGACTTAATATCTGCTAGATGATTAGATAAATTACTATCATCCAATATGTCAGGACGTGAAAAATCTTGAATTTCAAGGTCACGTTGACCCTCGATTAACCATACTTGATATGTATCAAGCCAAGCAGACGGCATTGCTGCACCGATAGTGGGTAGATTATTCACTCAGTAGCTTCTCCTCATGTTTAAACAGGCTAATCAAATCACTTACACTAGCAAGATGACTATCCCAATAAATCGGTTGACCTTTGCGGAATGTACCGCGAACTTGTGGGAATTTCGTATTTTCTTGCACTAAAACAAGATCGGCACTATAGCCTTTTTCAATACGTCCACGATCCGTCATGTGCATAGCATCCGCAGCATTAGAACTCACCAGCTTGATACTCTCATGTAATGGCATGACATCATCGCGGTAAAGTTTAAATGCTGTGTGTAGCATCGCTGCAGGATAATAATCCGTAGCTAGAATATCGACTAAACCATCATTAATAGCATCCATTGCACTGAGATTATCTGATGTAGAACGCCCACGATAGGCATTGGGTGCGCCCATGATCGTATACATACCGTTGTCTTTTGCAGCTTTTGCAGCTTCTCTGCTTACAGGGAACTCACTGATTGTAACGCCCATTTCTGCCTGTTCGATGACTTTCTGCATCGTATCATCATCATGTGATGCAATCGGGATATTATGTTTGAGCGCAATTGCAATCACATCACGGACAACATCCCAATCACGGGGAGCTTCTGCTTGCTCTATGATGTTGGCTTTCATCTTAGTCATGATTTCCTCTTTAGACGTACCGAGAACATTAATATCTACGCCTAGCCATTTCTGCATGAAATTCAAGTAACGATCTACATCACTATATTGCCCCTGTCCGGGCGTGTGATCCATAATGGATACAAGTTGAACTAATTGCCTTTCGAGCAAATCACTGAGAATTGGTCCTGTAGAAGAGTTCGTGACTTCAAAACGTGCATGCACGTACATATCAACTAAGGTATCGTCATTGAGACGATTGAGTGTCTCAATCATTTCAGTGGCACTTTCTTGCGAACGCAAATCATTGCCACGCCATGCGAAAGAAATAGCCGCATACGCTGTGGTAATACCTGCCCCTGCCAGACGTTTATCTAGTTCGAGCAAACCAATTTCTGTTGGGAAACGTGCTGAAGGACGTGGTTGCACATCACGCTCTAGCATATCACCATGCAAATCAATCAATCCAGGAATGAGAGTCAACCCATTGAGACTCGGAACAGTAATCGGGGCTGCACCTTCAATAATATCAACAATAAGACCATCTTCAATGAGAATAGAACCACGTTCGAGAGTTTGGTCAGGTAGAACGATTTTAAGATCACTGAGCCACATTATTACTTCTCCACATCTGAATTGCTAATTTTGAACAAATAAGCTAGAGAGGTGACGATTTTCACCTCTCCGAGCGTCAAGTAACGTAATGCAATTTATTGATCAGTTGTTACTGCTGCGATGTCACGAACAACATCATAGAAATCATAAAGTTCCGTTAAACCGAGTTCTGCTGCAAGTTCCTCATCTAATGCTGGATTAACATACCAACGACCAATTTCAGCTAAAACTTCTGGTCTATCTTGGATACTTAAAAGAGCTTCTTGAACAGCATCTTTGAAGCTTTCTGGTAAGTCGCCACGAATAGCAAATGGTGTATTGGGGATAGGGTCTGATTGAGCAATGACTACAAGGCTACCATCAGGACAGTCATCATAGATTTCTTGTAAGTCTTCTGGCGTTAATGTAACACCTGTTTGGTCATCTTCAAAACCACAAACTTCAGCCAAGCCTTCTGAACGTTGATTAATGAGATTACCTTCATAGGTTACTGCAGCTACAACATCACCATTGATGAGGGCAAGCATGGCACTAGGATGACTTCCTGCGAAGATTGGGTTCAACCATTCATCAACATCACTTGGTGTTTCAAGACCGTCAATTTCATTGATAAGGCGAACGACTGGTGCATTACGACCACTGGTTGATGCAGGATCTACAAATGCAAAGTCTACACCTTCAAGGTCTTGAAGTGTTCGGATACCACTCCCTTTTACAGTAACAAAAACACTATAGTAGAAAGGGCGAATTGTTGGGTCGAAGGTAGCAGTTTCGCCGTCTGCTAGTGAGCTTTCGCTCGCACCAACTGCAATTGCTTCTGCGCCTGCTTCACGTTCAGCAATTACAAAACTAAAAGGACCAACTTCCATTGCATCAACTTGACCAGCCGCCATTGCAGCAATAACAGCCGTGTAGGTGCTACCAACATTTACCGTTACAGGAATACCAAGTTCTGCTTCAAGATATGCACGGAGTGGTTCTGCACCGTTTAGTGCTTCAGCAGAATCATCACCAGCAAAACGACCAAAACTAAACACTGTAGGCCAATCTGAACGATCAACTTCTTCCTGTGCAGTGGTAACGATGATACCGAGCACAGCAACAACAACGAGAATAATCATCAAACGAAAGAGGTTTTTCATAGTGTGTATTGCCTTTCTAAAAGTGTATGGACATTAGCTTGCAAATAAATAGGCATAAATTGCCCCTTGTAAGAAAGTTAAATTAAGTAAGGGACATCCTTAGATG
>JBAUIA010000154.1:0-9213 GCA_049680565.1 Phototrophicaceae bacterium | reverse complement strand
GAGGCTGACTGGCTCTCTGAATTAGGGGATGATGATAGCGACGATAACTTCGGCTTTGATGACCCTATTGCTGATGATGCCCAACCTGCCGAGGCTGATTGGCTCTCTGAATTAGGGGATGATGACGACGATGACTTCGGCTTCGATGAACCTACCGCAGAAGAACAACTCGCGGAAACAGAATGGCTTGCTGACCTCGATAATGAAGAAGTTGGTAGTGACTTTAGCGAAGACGATGAACCACCTATTGATACGGATTGGTCAAGTGATGATGATGATGCTCTTGATGACTTCACATTTGACGATGACGATGATGAATTTGCAGACTTTGAAGATGCACCTGCTGCAGAAGTTGAACCTGAACTTGAAGCCAATTGGCTTGAATCCTTAGATGAAACAGACGATGCAGACAATTGGGGTGTGGCAAAAACAGGATTCACCGATCAACTTGATCCATCAGTTGTGGATGAAATCAGCAAGCCCGTTGTAACCAGCTTTACAGATCGCTTGCAAGATTATGACGATGACGATCAAGATAGTGATGAACAAGAGGATGATGGAAACTGGCTCAGTGACGTAGGCGTGACGGAAGAGGACGAGAGTGATTTTGAAGAGTATCAAGATGACTATGATCTCAATGTCTCGACCAAGGGCATGTCAGAAATGCTAGATTCTATCCGCACGACTCGCGATGATGATTTTGAAGCGACACTCGATGATATGGGTGATTTTGAAGATGATGAGCCTGAATGGTTAAAAGCAACGGGCGAATTTATCCAACCCATTGATGAAACCGATGATGAAGATGCTGATTGGTTCATAGAAGTTGATGATGCCCACGATGATGAGGAAATGGAAGAAGCTCGTCCTCGCGCAGAAAATGCCTTTGAATTATCAGAAGCCAAAGCGGCTGCTGAACGTGCTGAACAAAGCCATTTTGGTGAAGATACGCAACAAGCGGATGCGGATAACGCACCTGATTGGCTGAATGCGATGGTTCCGGGTCTTGATCTTGACTTTGAAGCAGAAGATGAAGGGCATCTCGACGAAGGCTTTGACGAACGCACCAATACCTTACGCGAACGTGGTATTAACGAATCTGAAATCATTAATTCTGATTTTGACTGGTTACAGGATATAGTAGAAGAAGAAACGGGCATGATGGAAGCTGTTGATGTCGATGATGACCATTCAACACCGCCACCACCGCCAATAGGTATGCCACAACGGCAAATGTTTGTCTTCTCGTCTCCCCCTATGTGGGCGCGTGGCGATGCAATTGATACAATTGCAACAGTGACAACCTTGCCAAGTGATAGCATGCCAGATTATCTGAGCGACTTTGATGAATTCGATGACGTTGATGATGATTACACATATGATAGCGCGTTAGATGATGATAACTTCAGATTTGATACCGATGAAGTTGCCACTCAAGATGATTCAAATTTTGTGGTAGCAGATGATGCCGCCACAACGCAAAACGATGTCGTAGATGTTATTGATGAGACCTTTGATTTTAACGAGGGCGGTATCGAAATTCCCGATGATTTTGATGATGAATTTGACGGTGATTTTGATGAATTAGACACATTTGACTTTGATGACGACTTCGATGATTTTGATGATGAATTCGACGATTAGGATCGATAATGATTGTTTCGGTTACACACATTAACCACGATAGAGAGGTTTAAGTCATGTCTGATATGCCTGACTTTGACAATATGTCGCCAGAAGAGTTGATGGAATGGATGGAATCCCTCGCCAAGCGTCAAGGCGCGGATGAAGGCTTCACCACCTCAGCCAGTATGACGGTTGCAGAAGTAAATGAAGACGATGAACGGCTGGCTGGTATGGGCGAATATAAGCCCTATGGCATGTCCGATGATGATTGGGCAAAAATGCAAGAGCGTGAAGCTGCTCAAAAAGCGGCTAAACTCGCTGCCAAACCACAAGCGTCACCAGAGCCAGAGCCTGTTGCAGAAGTTGAACCAGAGCCTGTCGCAGCAGTCGCTGATGAAACACCTGACTTTGACAATATGTCACCAGAAGAGTTGATGGAATGGATGGAATCCCTCGCCAAGCGTCAAGGCGCGGATGAAGGCTTCACCACCTCAGCCAGTATGACGGTTGCGGAAGTCAACGAAGATGATGAACGGCTAGCTGGTATGGGCGAATATAAGCCCTATGGCATGTCTGATGATGATTGGGCAAAAATGCAAGAGCGTGAAGCTGCTCAAAAAGCGGCTAAACTCGCTGCCAAACAATCTGAACCCGTCGTTGAAGATGAAGACGATGAGTATGATGATTACGAGGCATATGACGATGAAGATGACGATTACATCTACGAAGACGATGAAGAATATGCCGACCTAGATGACGATTTCTTCGATGTCCCCGAAGATAGCGAAGAAATGATTGCAGCAATGCTCGGGGTCGATGATGGTGATAGCGAAGAAGTATTGCCAAGTTTCGATGATATTTTACCGGCTGCATCCATTGAAGAAGATGAATCACCTATGGATTGGCTAGCTGGCTTATCCGCAGGTGATAATGATGATGTGCCATCGCTTGACTTTGGTGATATGGGCGCATTAGGTGATTTAGCAGGCTTAAGTGAGGCTGAAGAAGTTAGCGATCCAATGGCGTGGTTAGCAGGTCTATCAGGCGATAATGATGCCCCTGACCTATCCGCCCTTATGGGTGAAAGCAGCGATGATAATGAAGGCTCACTCGAATGGATGGAATCGCTGGCAGCCGAAGAAGGCGCACAATCTGAAGAACTAGCAACCAGTGCAAGCCTCGATATTCCAATGCCTGATAGCATCATTGATGATGGACCCGGTTATGAAGATTTCTCCTTTGAAGAAGCAACCGGTATGGTTCAAGATGTTGACGAAGTGCCTGTACGCGCATCTGCCGATGATCTTGTATTGGATGACCCCGAAAGTTGGCTCGATGACTTAGCATCAGGCGTGGGCAATGAAATCCCTGATAGCCTGTTTGAGGGTGGCAATGAAATCGGCGATGACTTCTTTGATGATTTAGATGATGACGATTTCATACTAGATGATGATGAAGAGGATGTTGTTGAATTTGAAAGCCTTGCAGATAATGTCAAAGCCCAAATGGATTCAGGTCGCTTAGGTGATTCGCCTGATGATATTGACAAATTCTTTGCATCTGCATTTGCCAAAGCAGCAACCCGTAATGATGTCCCTGATTATCTGGATAGCGATGATGATGAGGACGAGGATGTCGGCGAAGTTGAAATGCCTGTGGCAGCAGAAATCCCTGATTGGCTTCAAGAATCAATGACCGCTATGCCTGTAGATGACGCGGATGATGATGATGAAATCGACTTCAGCGTTGGCAAGAAAGCAACGGCTGAAATGATGGTTGCAGACTTGGGCTTAGATGATGAGATCATTGAAGCGGAAATTCCTGATTGGCTGCAAGGTGGCATCAGTGAAGATACAGGCATCATCGAAAATGATATTTTTGCTGAGATTGATATAACCGAGACACAAGA
Source organism: Phototrophicaceae bacterium (assembly GCA_049680565.1). Classification (GTDB taxonomy): domain Bacteria; phylum Chloroflexota; class Anaerolineae; order Aggregatilineales; family Phototrophicaceae; genus JAUZRW01. The sequence goes on along the minus strand of JBAUIA010000154.1, from coordinate 5,678 downwards.
TACTTGGGTTGAGGCATTCTCGAAAGATGATAGCCAAGAACTCGAACAATGGTATAACGATGCGGTTTCAAACTTAGATGGTGATACAGAACCTGCTACCGCTATCGTTACTGAGGATGTGAGCCTACAAGCTGCCGACCTACCCATTGAGAGCAAACTCGATGAGGGATCAGCACAAACTGTTCCTGCATGGTTTGATAGCTCATCAGGTCAAAGTGTCGAAGTCGAAGCTGTGCAAGGTGATATGGATTGGCTTGGCGAAGACTTTGAAGATGAAGACTTTGTGGCAACGAGCGAAGCTGATGTCGATATGCCAGATTGGTTACAAGATACCGTTGATGATAGTGTCACGGCAGATGCAGATTTGCCTGATTGGTTAGCAGGTGAAACCGATATTTCTGCGGATGAAATCCCTGATTGGCTGCGCGAAACGATGGAAGAGGAAGAATCTGTACCCGATATTGTATCAGGCAGTTTCTTAGATGATATTGTAACAACACCTGAACCATCCGTGCCGTTACCTGTACCTGTCGCGCAATCACCAGCGCCTGTGCCTGTTGCTGCTGATAGTGTCGATGCAGTCGCTTACTTGCGCTCTGCGAAAGACAAAATCAGCGCCAATGATATTGACGGTGCAATGCTCGATTACGAACAAATCATTCGTGCGAATAAAGCACTCGGACAAGTTGAGAAAGAATTGCAACGCTTATCCGAAGATAAAAGCTACAAACGTAATCCAGCCGTCAACCGTGTGCTTGGGGATGTACTTATGCGACAAGGTAAACTCCAAGAAGCCTTGGATACCTATCGCAAAGCCCTCAATATGCTCTAAGTGCTAAAGACTCTATAAACGTTAAAGGCGATTCTATTATCAAGAATCGCCTTTTTTGTTACTTTAACGTGAATTTTGTTTAAGAGAATAAGCATATTTTTGAGCCAGATAATCTAAAATAGTGGTAACTACTCAACTATTGATAAGAATGATGCTTTATACCGCTAGATGTTAAAAAATACCTTTAAGATAACGTGAATTTTGTTTAAGAGAATAAGCATATTTTTGAGCCAAATAATCTAAAATAGTGAGTTTTTAGTCCTTAGTCCTTAGTTTTTAGCGGTTCACTAAAAACTAAGAACTTTCTGTTCAAATAAGGCTACGAGATGACATAATTTCAAACTCTGTGTTATCTAAAACTGACATTACTTTAAATAGGTCATTCTGTTTACAGAGTCTTAATCATCATACCCATTCACAATTACACTTGATTGGCGTATCATAGCGGTAACATTTCAAGACTACAGTACATGATCTGTAGGTTTTTGAATCGCAATCAAAGGGGTTTCATAAACCCTATACCACACCACAAGGGTAGCCACCCCATCGGCTGCCCTTTGCGATGTCACCTATCGTTTAATTATCGGGCCAAAACTCAAATAGTTCGCCGATTGATTCGCCTTTTAGTGTGCGATTAATCACCTCACCAAAGATATGACCCACATCGAGCGTGACCAAGCGATTTGGGCGTTTTTTCTTGGGAACAGGTACTGTATTGGTCGTGACAATTTCGGTAATTTGGTCTAAGGCATCCAGACGCTTTTTAGCTTTTCTCAGGAATAGACCATGTGTACATGCAACACTGATGCCTTTTGCACCTGCTGCTTCTAGGCGTTCAGCGAGTTCAACGATTGTACCGCCTGTTGCAATCTCATCATCAAAGATAATACAGCGCTTGCCTTTAACTTCACCTAAGACACTACCAATATTGACGTTATCGTCATTGATACGTTGTTTCTGACCGATTGCAAGGGGGACATTGAGTGAATGCGCCAACTTGGAGGAACGTTTCGCATTGCCAATATCAGGGGATACGACAACTGTGTTACTTAAATCTTGTTTTTTGAAGTGCTTCACAAAGACTGAATGGGCGGTCAAGTGATCGGTGGGGACACTGAAAAACCCATGAACTTGTGGTGAGTGCATGGTCATCGAAACAATATGTTGCGCCCCTGCCGTGACAAGCATATCCGCCACTAAGCGTGCTGTAATGCTAATGCGTGGGGCATCTTTTTTATCGCTGCGTCCATACGAATAATGCGGAATGACCGCATGGATACTTTTTGCGCCTGACATGCGTGCAATATCAATCATCAATAATAATTCCATCAGATGATCGCTTGTGGGTGGCACAAGAGGTTGCACAAGGAAAACATCCTTGCCACGCACACTATGCCCTAGTTGAACTTCAATATTATCGTTAGAGAATTTTTCAATGGAAACGGGACTCAGTTGAATCCCCAGATAACTTGCCATTTGCTCGGCAAGTTTAGGATGAGCATTACCACTAAAGATCGAGATCGAGTCGTGTAATTCGGGTTCGGCTACCATGTACCTGACTTTTCACTATAAAACTATGGGTTCGCGCCAGTATAGCAAAGATGCCGATATTTTTTCAGCTAAAATTAGAGCAAATCATATATTGCTCTCATCCAGTCGTTATCATTATCGTGAATGGACGCACGAAAATTAGCTTCCAAAACCAAAAAATGATCCAAATATTGCAAACATTTCTGGTACAGCTTGTACAAAGTTGAAATCAGTCTGGACGAGTGCATAGCCATAGCCAATAATCAGAACCACAAAACCCACGAGTAGTATAATCCCCAAAATGAAGCTCACAACCGAGCGCACCAGTTCTTGCAAAATAATCGCAAAAACATTGCCAATTAATTGCGCGACTTTGACAAAGGGATAGGCAATCGCTTTTAGAATCATCACGACTGGATTGCTTTTCTTCTCGATATAGATTTTTTGTGGTGGCGCAGCTTGTTGTGGTTGCTGATACTGTACAGGTTGTTGTGGCAAGGGTTGATTATAGGTCGGTGGTGGCGCTTGTGGTGGCATCGGACGACCTTGTACAGGCGCTTGTTGGGGTGGATAGGCTTGATTGCTCGCTGGTGTTGGGCGTGCTTGATTATTTTGTTGTGGACGATTATTGCGTTGTGGCGGATGTTGTTGACTCATTGGTTGCTCACAATTTCTACTTATCAGTCAGTTTTCAATCTATTTTACTCGTAAAACAAAAACAGGTCACGCTGACCTGTTTCCTATAGATTATGTTAGGCATCAGTTGCGGGCAAGACAAGGTCTTAACCAACGAGATGCTAACTCATTTTCAAGGTGATCGTTACTGAATGCTAAGGAGGACGTTACCTGCTTCACTCCAAAGTCCTTCAATATCATAGTAATCGCGTTGATCTTCACTAAAAAGATGTACGACCACATCCCCATAATCTAAAACAATCCAACCACTTTCGGGTGTGCCAGAGGCAGAAAATGGAATTGTTTTCATATTTTCTTTCACATCTTCTCGCACGTAGTCCATCAATGCCCGTAATTGGCGTTCACTATTGCCGTTTGCGATGACGAAAAAGTCTGCAATGACAGTATCAGGACGTAAATCGAGGAGAACAATATCTTCTGCTTTGCGGTCTTCAACAATATCGACCACATAACGCGCTAATTCTAAAGGATCCAAAATGACTCCAACTTCTCTAGGTTATCATACGATAGTACGATTATAGCACAGCTTGCATAAGATATGTATAAGTCATTTTAAAAGGTCAATAAAGATCATTAGAAACCATATCGCCCGATAAAATTGCGTAAGATGGGAACGAAGGCATCGGGTTCTTCATCCATTGGATGATGGCGCGAATTTCTGAACACAGCTAACTCGGCATTTGGCATTTCGCGTGCAGCAACACGCCCTTCGGTATGCGGAACAGTGGTATCCCCTTCGCTGACACATACGAGTGTCGGTTGGGTAATATGCGGTAAATCTTCGCGTGTATCTTGTTTCGCCATACTGATAATCGCTTCCACCCCTGCATCAGGATGGGTCATCATGAAATTTTGCTTCACCCGTTCTGCAAGTTCAGGGTTAGAATGTACCATCGGCATGGTTGCTGCCAGCAAATATTCATTTTGGATAGTTGACCAGAGTGTTTTGGTCGCGCGTAAGGCATTCACGGCTAAATCGTTACGCGCAATATCGCTAGCGACCCCACCAAATGCCCCGAAACGCCCTGTCACTAATGGACAAATCAGCACAATTTGCTCGGCTAAATCGGGACGAATCGTCAAGGCTTTAAGGGTGATTAAGCCACCCATACTATGTCCCATTATCATGTGAGGGTGTGCGATATTTTCCGCAAAATCAATCACAGTCTGCACATGGGAATCAACGGTTAAGGCACTACCCGCAATCGCAGATTTGCCGAAGCCCGGTAAATCGAGTGCGTAGCAGGTAGCGTTTTCGATGTGAGGATAGACATTATTCCACATGGTGTGTGAGGATGCCCAGCCATGCACCACTAAAACCCGTTTTTCGCCAGCTCCATATGTCTAATAGAAAATATCGCTCATTGTTATCCTTGATTAGTATATTATCCATCCACTATAACGCAAAAAATGAGCCTGAGTAGCGGAATTTTTGTCAGCATATGCTATGATGCTGTCATATCGTCCACATATACTATGATTGAGCTATGGATATTATGGAATTTACAGTCGAAACCGTAGGTGAACGCCTTGATAAAATTCTTGTCGGGCGTTTAAGCAATTTATCACGCGCACAGATACAAACCCTTATCAGTGACGGGGGTGTGACCGTTAATGGCGAATCAGCAAAAGCCGGTCACAAGATGAAAGGTGGCGAACGGATTATCGTTCAAATCCCTGAAGATGATGAAATGGTCATCGAACCGCAAGATATTCCCCTGACTGTGCTTTACGAAGATGAGCATCTTGCAGTCATTGATAAGGTATCAGGGATGGTGGTGCATCCGGGAATTGGGCAAGAACAAGGCACATTGGTTCATGCGATTCTGTTTCGCTATCCAGAAATTGTGGATATGCAAGATAACCCGCTTGCCGAAGATCGCATGGGGATTGTGCATCGGCTAGATAAAGATACCAGTGGTGTGATTGTGATTGCACGCCACATTGATGCCCTCACTAACTTGATGGCGCAATTCAAGAGTCGTACCACCGACAAAACCTATCTTGCGCTATTAGAACGTGCGCCAAAAACAATGGAAGGTCGCATTGATGCACCTATCGGGCGCGACCCTAAGCAACGCAAGCGCATGGGGGTTGTCACAGGTGGTAAATATGCCGTCACAGAGTTTGAGGTGATTGATACACGCTTTATGGGTGGGCGTGCGCTGGTAAAAATCAATATTGAGACAGGGCGCACCCATCAAATCCGTGTGCATATGGCATTTATTGGCTGCCCTATCATTGGTGATACGGTCTATGGGTATAACAAGCAGCGCATCGGCATGAAGCGTAATTTCTTACACGCATCCGAACTCAGCTTTGACCATCCAGTCACAGGTGAACGCATGACCTTTAGTAGTGAGTTACCGATTGGTTTGCAAAATGTGATGGAAAAATTACGCGAGTAAGCTAGTCAGGAATCATAAGATTTAACCAAAACGAGCCTGTTTGCACAGGCTCATTTTAATTTCCAACTCTGTTACTATATCTTATTCCGTTACTGGAATCGAAGCAATGTTTGCGCCTGTTTCGATGCGGGCATAGCGTGCCGATACCCAACCAACGATGCCTTCATAGCGGATTTGCCACCATGTACTATCCGCATTGCGCCCGATAACTT
>JBAUIA010000153.1:0-13039 GCA_049680565.1 Phototrophicaceae bacterium | reverse complement strand
TACTTCAAGACGCACCGTTGTGCGTCCCTACGACCTATAATAATAGTCAATTGTAGGGACATCCAACGGGATGTCTAATCGATTATGACATCATGATCGAATTTCAAAACAGGTTCTTAGTCCTTAGTTTTTAGCGGTTCACTAAAGACTAAGAATTTTCTGTTCAAATAAGGCTACGAGATGACATAATTTCCATCTCTGTGTTATCCAAAACTGACTTTACTTAAATCCATAAGGCTTCGCTAATAGCTGTCTATAAGCGCTTGAGTCGGATGTAATACCATAAAAGCGCGTAGGATAGCTATACATAAGTGTCGTTAAAATCGAAAGTGGAAAATCATGAAAAAAATAGGGTTAGCGTTTGCATTAATCGTCAGTAGTATCGTAATTATTGGATGTTCGGGCAATACGATTGAATTGATTGCACCTGATGCCTACATCAGTCAATTTGTAGAAGCCGAATCCGAGCATTTACTGATTGATGTTCGTACACCTGCGGAATATGCGAGTGGTCATATTGCTGGGTCAATTAATATTCCAGTTGATGAGATTGCTAATCGGTTAGCGGAAATTCCGACGGATATGCCTGTGGTGGTCTATTGCCAAAGCGGTAATCGTAGCGGACGTGCAGCATCAATTTTGATGACGAATGATTATAACCAAGTCTATGATTTAGGCGGTATCGCACGCTGGCGTAGCGCTGGTTATCCGATTGAGTGACTGTAAAAACTAGAGTAAACAGACGATTTAGAATCGTCTGTTTTAGCGTGTTCTATGCCCAACTGATTGTAAAATGTGCACCTACGGTACTATCAGAATTATAATCATCGGATGGAATTAAGCTAAATTGTTGACCGCGTGGAGTCGTTTCCTTGATACATTCCCATAAGAATCCATAAATCAGATCATTAGGAACTTGAGTATTATTCCAGACATTAAAGGTATTATCCCCTAAATCATTCACAATGATACCAAAGCCCTCTGGCATATTCCGTAAATACGCTGTAAAGACATTATGGATATTATCAAGCACATCGTTTGGGGATTCGGGCTTGATGAAATCGAGAGTTGTCTTAGCAGAAGCACGCCCCATTGCAACAAAAGGTTGTGATCCATTACCGCCATCAAATATTTCACGATAAATTGCATCCATCACACTTGCAGGATAAAATTTTTCATCATCAATATCCGTTAAACCATGTGCTTCCATGATAGGATCAGTAACATTCCTTGCTAAATTCTGCCGAAATTGGTTAATGACAATGCCTGCAATCGTAAGATCTTCAGGACTATCCATTTGTATTGCTTGATAAGTCATGCTTATTCTCCTCTATTCACTGACTGTCTTTAATCCTTGCTAATAGTAATGATAATTTTTGCGACCTTAAAGATAAGGAATTGAATAGCTTTATTATGAATCATTATTAATACATAAAGCATTAAGATTTCGCGAGGTTTATAGCATAAATCAAAAAAGCCCTTCTTAATTAAGAAGGGCTTTTTGAACTGATTGTTGCTTATCGTTTAGCAGCCACCCGGTTCTAAAATGTAGATTTCAGTCCATTCATTATTATTTTCATTAGATTCTGCGACTGAGTTATTACCATCGACTCGCGCACGGAAAGTATGTGCTTCTGATATGAAGGTTGTGACAGTTAATGCTGCTGTCGCGGTTTGACTTTGATTAGGACCGAGCGCCCCAATAACGGTTTCAGTGGTTGCACCGACTGTACCATTTGGCTGAATATCTTGAATGAGAATGTTCGTGCCTGTACTCGTGCCTGTACCAGAATTGACAACAGTGATGGTAATTTGTGAGGCTTGGGCACATACAAAACTTGGTACAAAACTAGATTGTGCTGCATCAATGAACAAATCAACATTGCTTGCAGGTGGTGGTGTATTGGTTGGTGGTACAGGTGTTGCAGGAATTGGTGTCGCAGGACCTGCTTCGCGCGGTAAGCTAGCTGTATTGCCTGTTACATCAACAACGAGTGCGCTAATCCACGCATCACCATTGTAATATTCAATTCTGTACCATGTGCCTGCATTATTAAGCGCTAAAATATTGGCTGTTGCCCCTGCGCCTAAACTACCAACGGGTGGATCAAATACAAGCCCCGGACCCCGACGGACATTTGCGCCTGTGCGGACGGTCACTTGTGGACGGCTCGCTGTGGGTGGAACAGGTGTATTGCTAGGCTGGGCTTGTGTCGCAGGAGCAGTTGTTGGCGCAACAGTTGCTGCTGCTTGTGAATTTGTGTCACTTGTGGTTTGTGTAGGAACGTCAGTAGGGTCATCGACAGTGGGTGTTGGTATATCCGTCGCCACATCATCATCGGATGGGCTTATCGCTGCTGCAACAACATTAATGCTGACACTAGCTTCTTCACTGACTGTACCATCACTCCGTGACGCAACTGCGGTGATCGTATGAGCGCCTTCGCCTGTTGCAGGCCATCCATTATTAACCGTAAAGCTCGGATCACCATTGGGGTTCGGTAAAATTGCTTCGCCAATAATTTGACCATCCACTTCAATTGCAATTCGTGCAATATCAGGTCCTGCATTATCAACCCGTAATAAGATGTTAATGCCAACCCCTTCTTGATAGGTATCGCCATTTAATGGGGATGCGATAATGACTTCTGGCGCACCTTCAAAGCTGGTGTCCTCAGTATCATCAGAACTAGTGGGCAGATCACAAGCTACTAGTAAGGTACTCATCAGCAATAACAAGACCAATAAACGGGCTTGTGCAGCACTTAATATTGAACGCGGTTGCATGTGTAAAACTCCTACCCTAATGGGATTTGAAACGAGTATATGACTGTAGCGCATGGCGCTAATTATTTTCAAGCCTATTACCTGACGCTTTATCAACGATATGCAGCATCAAGGCAGTTTTGCTACTCTATACTATATGTAGAATTGAGAGATGACTAGTCGGTATTGCGTACTAGAATATGTTATAATTAGATTATGAAACCAGATAATATCATCCCGCTCCATCCGAATAAGCCCGTGCGCGCTGATGCTGCACGAAATCGGCGTTTATTACTTGATACCGCGCAAACATTGTTTGATGCACAAGGTATCGAAGTTGTAACGATGTCTGCAATTGCCAAAGAAGCGAATGTTGGTAAAGGTACATTGTACCGTCACTTTGCCGATAAAGCCGACCTATGCCATGCTTTGCTCGATGAAGATATGCGCGATTTTCAGCAAATGACCCTCAATCATATTCGTGAATGTGACGATGCCTACGACAGCCTACAATGGTTTCTAGAACATGCTGCACGCTATGTGATTGACCATAACGAGTTGCTGATTGAAGTGTCAAAACAAGGGGGTGTCGATATGCTTAATCACCCTGCACATATTTGGTGGCGGCAAACCATTATGGGCTTATTGAATCGCTTTGCCTTGGACATTGATAGCGCTTATATTGCAGATATGCTTTATATCATGCTGGATGTGCAGACAATCCGTTTCCAACGGCGGATTCAAGGATATGATATTACGCGCATTGTTGATGGCTTGCATATGGTTCTCGCACGCTTGTTGATGCCAATCAGCTAAAGATAACCAGATAAATTATCTAAAGGGTTAGCAAATCGCTTGCCCTTTTTTGTTTCATAGGCATATGATAAGTTAAAAATAATCGCTGATATAAGGAGTATGATAATGGGATTATATTATGAAGATTTACCTGTTGGTAAAGTGATTGAACATCAACTAGGGCGTACCATAACAGAATACGATAATGTCATGTTTAGTATGTTGACCATGAACTTGCAACCCTTGCATACCAATGAAGATTTTGCGAGTAAGACCCAATATGGACAGCGCATTATCAATGGGATTTTTACAATGGGTGTTGTGGTCGGTATTACGGTCAATGATATTACAGCAGGAACAATTATCGCTAATTTAGGCTATGAAGATGTCAAACATCCAGCGCCGATGTTTCACGGCGATACCATTTATGTCACCACTGAAATTATGGCAGCACGCGAGAGTAAATCACGCTCGGATACAGGGATTGTCACGATGAAGCATATCGGGCGTAATCAACATGGCGAGATTGTTATTGAAGTTACACGATCTGCACTATTCCTCAAGCAACCTCAGATGCGTTGATATTAGAAATTGATTTGCACGTATAATAACTTGCTTAACGTTCGCCGTATCAGAACAATTTAAAGTTACAATAATTGTAATCTGTTGTTGACGAAAGTGATTTATAAAATGGCGAAAATTACAATTAAAGATGTAGGCACATTTGATGTACCTGATGATAAGCGTTTAGTGCTGGCAATCGAAGATCAAGGGGTTGATATTTTACATCGTTGTGGTGGCTATGCAGGGTGTACGACTTGCCGTGTTGAAATTAGCGCTGGCGAACCTGATAAAATGACCCAAGCAGAACATAGTAAACTCACTGAAAATGAAAAAATGGGTGAATTCCGCTTGAGTTGCCAAATATTGTGCGATCAGGATATGACAGTTGAACCCTTGATGCGTGTCTCAACAACCAATTATGAAGATGCTGGCAAACGCCCTCAAGATACCATCACCCCTGATGCTGAGTGGGTAACAAAATAATTCTTGTCATTGAATACACAAAAGGAAATTTATCACGGTTTCCTTTTGTAACAGTTAGTCATCCTTAATGTTTAAAATTGTTATGTAGTGTAATATAAAAAGAATTGCACAAACTATTATCGTGAAAATAACCTATGATTACAGTTGATTGGGGCGACCCAGATGAAACGCTAATTGTCTTGAGAATACAAGATAATTGGCATCTAAATGATTTTGAGCGTGCTATACAACACATCAAAACCATGCTCGCGCAAGCACCCAAACTAATAGACCTCATGATAGATATACGCGCTGCTGATCCGATTCAAGCTCATATTGTTCGTGCAGTCGATCATCATATTGCCCATCGCTCATTGAAATTACAGCGCATTATTGCTGTAACAACGCCAGCACAAGCATGCACTATACAATTATTGGCTAATTTTTATCCGATGATTGCATCGGAAATTGTTGTTGTTGAGTCAGTCGATCAAGCTTATCAATTGGTTTTAGATGTTGCTTGATCGCTGCTGATAAGAGTATACTAAAAGCATGATGACACCTAACCTTGTAACATTCGGTAAAGCCATTGCTGATGAAAATCGGCAAAAGATTATGAATCATTTATGCTGTGTTTGGCTCAATGTATCGGATATTGTTGCCAAGATGGAGGGTGAGCTACGGCAACCCACTGTAAGTCATCACCTCAAAATTTTAGAAGAAGCCAATCTTGTCCTCAAACGACAAGACGGCAAGCATCGTTATTACACACTCAACCAAGCCTATTTAACAGTATGCTGTGGCGGGCTGGTTCGTAGTTTTGCTCCTGATTACACTGAAAAGCTCATTGAAGTCGATCAAATTCCTGTCTCAGAATGATTTTTATAACATTTAAATGAGTATCACTTGACCAATTATTACAAATTGTTATAGTTATAGTATCTGATAGGTTAAGATTGCGTTATTATAATGATTGATTTTGGATGGGGTGACTTGGATCAAACATATCTAGTTGTTGCTTTTCGTGATATTTGGACAAGTGACCAGTTTGTGACGATGGTTGCGACCCTCTCTTCAAATATACGTAATGCCAATCAATCCGTAAATTGTATTATTGATTTACGCTACAGTGGCGTGCCACCTATGAGCATTTTGGGTGCAGTTACGAGTGCTGTGAGGCAACGTTCTAATAATCTTGGGCGTGTGATTGTCGTCTCACAAAGTAATATCTGGAAACGCTTATATGATGCCTTCATCTACAAAAAGCAAGATCATCGTATGGATCTTATTTTTGTAAATTCAATGGATGAAGCCTATCCCCTCATTTTGGCAGCCTCTAGCGCTTCTTAAGCAAATTTTCATAACTATCACCTATCCTCCTAAAATATGAGTTTTATAGTTTCGTTACTTGACGTACTGAATCAATGTTGAAATTTATCAAATAGCTTAAAAGCCTGTTTGAATACACTGTTTAAGGTACTTCAAGACGCACCATTGTGTGTCCCTACGACCTATAATAATAGTCAATTGTAGTGACATCCAACGGGATGTCTAATAGATTATGATCGAATTTCAAAACAGGTTCTAAAGAAAAAATAAGGATAGATGATTGATGCAACGCATATCCGTTTTACTCGTGTTGAGTTTGCTATTCACTGTATGGGTATCTCCTACGACTGCACAAGATGATCCTGATACTCGTTATGTGGGCGAAATTGTTGCACCTGCTTTCCCCACAGGATTAGATTGGATCAACGTCGAAGCACCGCTAACCTTAGATGGTTTACGAGGTAAAGTAATTTTGCTTGATTTTTGGACATATGGTTGCATCAATTGCATTCACATGATTCCTGTCTTGCGTGATCTGGAAGAACGTTTTGCAGATGAACTCGTTGTGATCGGGGTTCACTCGGGTAAATTTGAAGGCGAACAGGTCACAGAAAATTTACAGCAAATTGTGCAACGCTATAATCTTGAACACCCTGTTATCAATGATGAAGATTATCTTGTATGGCGGACATTTGGGGCAAACGCATGGCCGACCTTCTTGTTGATTGATCCGAATGGCAATGTTGTTGCAGCCCAATCAGGCGAAGTACCTTATGAAGCCTTTGAAGTATTTATCTCGTCGATGATTGAATATTATGATAATAATCCTGAATTTGGCAGCATTGACCGCACAGCGATAGAATTTGTGCTTGAGGGTGCTGGTGACCCCGGTACTGCCTTAGCGTTCCCCGGTAAAGTCCTTGCAGATAGCGCTTCAAATCGGCTATTTATTGCGGATACCAATCATCATCGGATTGTCATTGCGGATTTAGATACCTATGAAGTGTTAGATATTATTGGCACTGGCGAACGGGGATACAATAACGGCGCATCTGATGAAGCAACCTTTGACCAACCCCAAGGCATGGCATTAGTCGATAATATGCTGTATATCGCCGATGTGAATAATCATGCGATTCGAGCGCTTGATTTAGCAACAGGCATCGTATCAACAGTGGTTGGCACAGGTAATATGGGGCGTACCCTTGTTCCCTTTGAAACCATTATCACTGACCCATTGGCTTTTGATATTCGTAGTCCTTGGGATGTTGCACTCGGTGACGATAATATCTTATATATTGCAATGGCTGGCGCACATCAAATATGGGAACTTGACCTCAATGAAAATATTTTGCGAGCAAGTGTCGGTAATGCTTACGAAGCCCAAATTAGTACCACATTATCCGATAGTGAATTAGCGCAACCGAGTGGCTTACATTGGCATGATGGCACACTCTATTTTGCGGATAGCGAGAGCAGTACCGTTCGTTTTGCGAATATAAACCGTGATTATGTTGCTGTCATTGCAGGTACAACTGATAATGACCTCTTTGATGCAGGCGATGTTGATGGCATTTTGGGTTTATCACGTTTGCAACATCCCCTCGGTGTAACAGCTAATGAAGATGGTTCAATGATCTATATTGCGGATACTTATAATAATAAAATCAAACAAGTTGATCTTGCGACTGAAACAACATCAACTATTTTCGGTATTACAGGCAATGGGGGCTACCGTGATGGGGATGCTTCACAAGCGCAGTTTGATGAACCGGGAGGCTTAGATTATGCCAATGGTTTACTCTATGTTGCCGATACTAATAATCATAATATCCGTGTTATTGATCTTGCAACAGGACTTGTTAATACGGTGCAATTCCCTAATCCGCAAGCCTTAGTCATTGAACGCGATGAACCAACGATTCTTGGGGGTAATGCGGCACAGGGCTTGCAAATCACTTTAGAACCACAAACTGTTACGAGTGGTAGCGTTGATCTCCTTATCAATTTTGAATTACCAGCAGGTTACAAAATCAATGAACTTACCGATTCAACCATTCGTTTTGCTGTGGATGACAATGTAGACATTTTAGTCGATGATGCTGAACGGGTGGTCATCACCGAAGAAAACACCACAATTCCTTTAATGCTCTCCGCAGGGGAAAGTACCCTATCGCTGACAATTCGCTTATTTTACTGTGAAGAAGATAGCTATTGCTTGATTGATGATGTGCAAGTTGATCTCCCACTCGTCATTGTTGATGATGCCGATACGCAGCGTATTATCATTGACCGCCTTGTAACCTTGCCTGATGGTTTAGTGACCAACGACTGAGCTATCTGTTGTCATTGATTGAACTTGCCTCTACAATCAGAGTATTCAGTTAATCATCAAAGATTGTAGAGGCGTTCATGAATATTCGGGAATTAGCTGGCTTAGAAATTGACGAGTATAAGCTGGTTAGCATCATTGGGCAGGGTGGGATGAGTGCTGTTTATCGTGCTTATCAAGAAGAACTTGATCGTGATGTTGCGATTAAAATTTTGTCCGATGAATTGGCACAAGACCCCAATTATATCAAACGCTTCCAACAAGAAGCTAAGATGTCCGCAGCCTTAGAGCATCCACATATTGTGCCTGTGTATGATTTTGGTATTCAAGATGAATTGACCTATGTGGCGATGCGCCTCTTACGCAGTACACTCACCGATAAAATGTATGCCTCACAAGCGATGAGCATGAATGATTTGCTGGTCACATTGGAGCAAGTTGCGAAAGCCCTAGATTATGCCCATAGTAAAGGCATCGTTCATCGGGATGTTAAACCGAGCAATATCATGTTTGATGATACCAAAACAACTTATTTGGTTGATTTTGGGATTGCGAAAGCCACTCAACAAGCGGATACAGGCTTGACTGCCGAACATATGGTGCTGGGTACACCGTCTTATATGTCCCCTGAATTATGGCGTGGCGATGCGCCGATTGGGTCATCCGATCAATATGCGCTGGCGGTGGTGGTTTATCAAGTGCTAACAGGGCAATTACCTTTTCAAGCGGATAGTCCATCGGCAGTGATGTACAAGCACCTCAACGAAAAACCACCGATTGCGAGTCAGGTTAATCCGCATTTATCACCAGCCGTGGATGCTGTGATTCATCGTGGGATGCACAAAGATGCCCGTCAACGCTATCCACTCGTCAGCAATTTTGTGAATGCGCTCACCCAAGCGATTTTAAATCCTGCGAGTGCTGTAGAAACTCAAGAACGTCCTGCAGTGGTTGAATACGTGCCAGAATTATCGGCTGCTGAATTAGTGGACGAACCGACGATGCAGCAAACTGTGCCGATTCAAGCTGTGCCACGCCCTGCACCCGAAGTCCCTGCTCCTAGCCGACAAAATCCAGCCTCAAGAGCGTTACCGCGTCCGCGTCGCCCTAAAAATAAAAACCGCTCGAACACAGTTATGATGCAAGTGGCGAGCGGTGGCATTATTGGCTTAGGGATTATTTTGCTCTTAGCAATTATTGGCTTAGGGATTGCACTGTATATCTTTTCGCCGTAAGTCAATGCACTTTAAATCATGATTATCCTTCGAGGATAGATTCAGGTGCTTGATCGCTATAACGTACAATAAATGCTTCAATCTGATCGCTATCAAGCCCCTCTAAGGTGAGTAAGCGCGTCCATGCAGCTACTGCAATGCGTGTGTCATTTTCAGGACGATAAGTAACAATCACGCGGTCAGAATATTTTTCTTGTATCGCACGCAAAATCGCAACGGCATCTTCGTCGCCTTCATCACGATATGATAACCAGACATGCCCATGTTCAAGATTATGAATCAAGAGTGTATCGCTGAATTGGCTGGTATATGTGCCATTGGGTCTTACCCAACGTGGATTGTGAGCGCCCGATGTCGGCGGATTGGAGTTGTACTCACGCGCAACATCATCAGCAATATGATCGCGCCCAACTGATTCATAGGCGACACTGTTATCAACCACAGCTTCAATATCAAAATCTGCATTGAGTTCGGGCAAAGGTTGTGGATTATCAATCACAAAGAAGTAAACCGCTAATGCTATTACGCCAATAATGCCTGCAAGAAAGAAAAATCCTAGAATTGGCGAGCGTGATTGTTGTGATTCTTCTTGTTTTTTCTTCTCAAGTGTCTGTCGTGTCCGTGCCATACGCATCCTCTATGTTAGGTTAATATCCGTTATATTGTAGAGGTTTAGTGTGCTAAACCCAAGCGTATCTTACTAGAAAGTGGAACTGATTGAGAGCATAGGTGTGTCTTATAGGATAAGACCGCACAGGGAAATAAATGTTTATGGACAATCGAAATCCATTACCTGCGACTGATTACCAAGGTTTTGATCCTGATTGGGCGTTATTACGTGCCATGGCGGATGGCGATGTTCGTGCGCTCAATGAAGTGTATGCACGTTATGGACCGATGTTATTAGGCTTCTTGAGCGCTCGCTTACCGAATCGGCAATTGGCGGAAGAAGTTTTGCAAGATGTGATGCTTGCTGTATGGGATAACGCCCACAAATTTGAAGCTCGCAGCAAAGTGAAAACATGGTTGCTGGTGATTGCGCGGAATCGTGCGATCAATGCAACCCGTCGCAAAAAATTACCATTGATTGATATTAGCCAAGTATTTGATTTAAGCAGTGATGACACAGGTCCTATGGATGCTGTGGTGCGTCACGAGGAGCAAGACACCGTGCGTCATGCGATTCAGAAATTACCCGAAGGACAACGAGAAGTGCTGGTATTGGTGTTCTATCATCAATTATCAGGTCCGGAAGTTGCTGAAGTGCTTGATATTTCTGAAGGAACAGTTAAGAGCCGTTTGCACCGTGCCAAAGAAAATCTCAAAGGGTATCTAGCGCAGGAGAATACACTGTGATGCAACACAAAGAATGGCAAGACCTCATTCCGTTCTATGTGGCACAATCGCTATCATCTGATGATATGCGCCGTTTTGAACAGCATCTCGCAAGTTGTGCATCGTGCCAACAAGATATTGATGATTGGCGCATAATTGCCTCGGCTGTTTGGCGACAAGCGGATAGCGTTGCGCGTGATTTACCGCCTTTATCACAAGAGGTATACAATCGGCTCAATTATCGTGATCGTGCGCCACAAAGCCGTTATAGTAGCAATCCACCACAGCGCAAAGAATCTGCCTCACTTGTGCGCCCCGTGAAACAATCCCGCCGTTTTGCGATGCCATTCACATTAGTTGCAGGGATTGTCGTTGCTGTCTTATTTGGGGGCTTATTAATGCTAATTGCCTTACGTCCGCCAGAAAATGACGTAGAAATTGCCCTCAATATGACGGACATCAGCGCTAATTCGGATACGGCTGCTGCCAATAACGGTCTAGTAGATGCTACGCGGACACCCTTACCAACAACACAAGGCTTGGGCATTATTCCAACGCTTGCCCCTGAAATTCAGCCGACGATGACCAATGGTGTGCCTATATTCTTCACGAATACGCCTCAATCGCCACCTCTCAATCCGCCAGCAATCGCGGAAAGTAGCGCGACAAATCAAACACGCGTTATCGCACCTCCGACAATATCAAATGGGGATAGTGATGTGAGCGCAGTTTCTGCTGCTGTCATTGCCGATATAACCCGAACACCCATCCCTGCGCCATTAGGAGGTGGACCTTATATTACGGTCACACCGAATACTTTTGCGGAAGGATTGCCTTTGTGCGAAGCCTTTAACCCCACAGGTGTGCCGATAGAAGTCTATAATCGTGCAGATCGTAATAGTGAAATTGTTGGGATATTGATCCCCGATACGACCTTACTTGTCACAGCGCAGAGTACCACAGGATGGTATCTATTACGCTTAGTGGATGGGTCACAAGGTTGGTTGCAATCTGGTTTTGCTTATTTGCGTGGGAATTGTAGCGGTGTGATACCAATTGCAACGATTGTACCGACAGCGACGCGCACACGTGTGCCACCGACACCTGTAGCCGATATTCAAAGCGCCACATCGGATAGCATTGTCGTCATCAATGCTGCTTTTGCAGATTTATATCAAGCGCCAACCTTTAATTCAGAAATTGTTGGCGTTGCTGCACGCAATCAACAATTCCCTGTGATTGGGTATCAAGGGACAGGCACAAATCGTTGGGTGTTGGTACAAGCCAGCATCGATACACAAGCATGGTTATGGGCTTCTACTGTGACTGAGTACCCTGCCGATGCTGTTCCGAGTACGCCATCACCGTGACGTATTTAAATGGGCGTGTCATCAATACCACGCCCAATATTCAGAACATTTATTCGTAAGAGAGGACGCAACGAAACCCGACGTTGCTGAGCCTGTTGAAAGGGTAATTCCCATAGCGAGTAGCAGAGCGCAAGTTTTCATTATTGGAAGTGTACCAAGAACCGCCCCTCAAGGTGTATAGAACATCTGTTTCTTCACCTAAATCCGCTTCACGTCCATCACTTGCAACATAAGGATAATCTTCATAGACACTGCGTGTCCATTCCCAAACATTACCACTCATATCCAATGCCCCGACCCAAGACGCGCCAGCGATAATACTGCCAACATCTACTGTGCCTTGTGATGAACTACGATTCCAAACGGCATTATTCGCGTCCCAATCATTGCCCCATGGGAAGAGCAATTCATCGGGTCCGCGTGCGACATATTCCCATTCAGCTTCAGTGGGTAAACGTCCACCACGTAAGGCGCAAAAATCACGCGCTTCAAACCATGTAATTTGTTCTACAGGGCGATTTGCACCATCGAAATCAGGTGGGTCTGCCTGTTCACCACCTAAACGCTCAAAATCAACCTGTGTGACTTCGGTCTTGTCGATCCAGAAAGGTTCATCGAAACATTGTTCTCCCCCATCTTCATCACCACCATTCAACGCCGCACTATCATTTCCCATGACAAAACATCCGGTAGGCACAAGCACCATCTCTACGCCAGAAAATTCGCGCGTGTAGCCATCTTCCCCTACTAAGTTTCCCCATTCGGCATTGCTACTCACAATTTGTAATGCGACACGTTCAGCTTCGGGCATGTCTGGTGTGTGGGTTGCTGTTGGAGGTTCGGGTGTGTTC
>JBAUIA010000152.1:0-20194 GCA_049680565.1 Phototrophicaceae bacterium | reverse complement strand
TGCCATAACGAGCGCCCAACGTAGGCGCATCATTTATTAATACGTATGGCTATCTTAAAAGTTGTATGATTATGGTATCACAATTATATAAATTCTATATTGGTATGTGGTGATTAACTAACTAAAGGAGACAAGAATGAATGCAGATGCGTTTCGTCATTTATATCAGTATCACTTTTCAGAAAATCGAAAAACTTGGATAGATTACATCATGCAATTGTCCGATCAACAATTTACGCAAGTACATGATTACCCAATTGGTTCAGTACGAGATCAAATTATTCATATGATGAATGTTGACCGTGTTTGGTTTTGGTCGTTGCAGGGATTAGATGACTTCAAAGAGTTTAGTGCCTCAGATTTTCAAAATCGGGAAATGATTCGGACTGAATGGGATTACATTGAAAGTAAAATGCAAGCCTATCTCGCTGATCTAACAGATAGCGCATTATTGCAAAAACCTTTTTCAGAAGGGGAAGACGAACCGCTTATTTTGTGGCAAGTCTTGCTGCATGTTGCTAATCATGGTACAGATCATCGCGCACAAGTGCTACGCTTACTTTATGACCTTGGTATCAAAACGACATCACAAGATTATGTGTTCTATATAATGGAAAATCTATAATTTGATTACTTAAATAGTAAGTTTCGATAAATAATTGGTAATAGATCGTGTAATTTTCGGCTGACATCCCGTTGGATGTCCCTACAACACCCTGAATTTGTAGGGACGCGCAATGGCGCGTCTGCGAAAGTATTTATGGCTATAATTTTGAAAACTTATCAAAGATTACATTACGTTAAAGGATTTAATGATGAAACAACAAATTGTAGCATTAGGCGGTGGTGGTTTTTCGATTGATCCTTCAAATATAGCACTTGATCGTTACATTCTAAGTTTGACAGGTAAAGACCATCCTAAAGTGTTGTTTTTACCACAAGCCAGCAGTGAAAATGAAAAATATATTCTCTATTTCTACAAAGCATTGACAAGTTTAGGCGCAATCCCTTCATGGCTATCTTTATTTGGCTCATTGCAACAATCGGACTTCGATCAAATACTGGAACAAGATGTGATTTATGTCGGTGGTGGTAATACCAGAAGTATGCTAGCCCTTTGGCGTGAATGGGGTGTAGACAAATTACTCAAGCAAGCCTTAGAAAATGGCACAATCTTAGCAGGCGTTAGCGCGGGTGCGATTTGTTGGTTTGAAGAATGTGTCACCGATTCTGTGCATCCACTAGGTATCATGAATGGACTCGGATTTTTACAAGGCAGTGCTTGCCCACATTATGACGGTGAAGCAGATCGTCGCCCCGCCTTACATAGCTTCATCGCACAAGATGCGTTATTGCCGTGTATAGCGCTTTGCGATCATGCGGCTGCCCATTATGTAGATGGGTCATTACATCAAGTTGTGACAAATCATCCGACTGCGAAAGCATTTCATGTTTCAAAACAAGCAGGTGTTGTGATTGAAGATGAACTATCAGCGATGTATCTCGGTACAGAAGAATAAATCCATGGCGTGTACAAATAGGATGTAGACGGGATGCTACATCCTATTTTTCATTATTGTTAGATGCTGTTGACTTCAGCGATTGATGGACCAACGATACTTGCGATCAAACCAACAAGCATCAGCCCCATCCAAATGATCACCAAAGGCCACATGACACCAGCAGCAATTGCCCAATAATAATCCGAGAAAATATTGGCAAGCGGTGTATAAATTAAGTTGGTGATATTACCTCCGAGGAAGGGTGACGCATCACTACCGAGTTGGGTGAAGAAAGCGGCGGTTTGTTGATTGGTATCAAAATAGATAATCAACGCACACAAGCCTGCGGTAAAAAGTGCAATAATCATATATGTTTTTGCATTGAGTAAACCAGCCATAGATAAGACCTTTCATGATAAATAAAGTTGATGGTTCGTTAATCATACCAACATTTCGTATGATTTCCACAAAAAAAAGACAACTCCACTATGAGTTGTCTTTTTCTTACCAGATAATCTACTTTAAAGGTTTGCTGTTATCGCCATGCGACAGGGTAAGCAAAGCTCTGATTGATGAGTTTACCTTCTTCATCGACTTCACCACCGACATAAATAGCGGTTTGCGCGGTACTCGCAATATCAATCACTTCTAATGTGAGATAACGAGGTTCTTCGGCATCAAATTCAACCCAGTTCATGGCAGCAAGCGTGCTACCATCCGGTGAAATGGCTACTTGTGCATAGCGTCCACGCCGAATACGCGATTCTGTTCCAGTATTGAGATCAAGCGCAAAGAGCGAATTATTGCCACCTTGGTCACTGCCTGCAACGTAGTACAAACTGCTGCTACTCGCGTTAAATACCATCGCGCCAATCGTATCACCTGTATCACCCGCATCAATTGTGATCGGTAATAAAGCAGGGTCGCTCAGATCATACACATATAAGGTTGCATCGTTATTAGGGGTGTTGACAACCAAGGATAGATATTGTCCATTGGGTGATAACAAGGCAGTAGCATTATTGGCATCATACGGCAGATCACTCACACTTGGCATCACTGCTGAACGATCAATCAATTGTGTGGGTGCAACATTGTCAATTGCTGTTGTGTACAAGCCAACAGTTTGGTTACTAATACCATCAGGTAATGTGAAGAAAACATTGTTACCATCAGGCGATGGGAACAGTGCATTGGTTTGGGAGAATACAAAATAACGACCTGCTGCGGTATCTGTTTGTTCGAGTTGGGCGGTACGATTGGTCGGGTCAATATTGAATAATTGCCATTGTGTGGTGGTCACAGCACCGCGATTACACCGATAGCCCATAATTGCTAATAAGCCTGTGCTGACTTCGGTAGTGCTAGCGCTATTGTAGTAACAATCATTTTCTTCATCGGCTACCAATGAGGATACTTCAATATCGGCATTACCATCCCATGTTGTGATCGCAACTTCGGTGGCTTCACCATCATCATTAGGGAAGAAATTGACCCATACTGCGCCCGTATTGGTTAGATCAAACGAGGTGACATTTTCAAAGCTAGCGACTTGTGACGCAGATGCTGTATCGTAAATGCGTAAAAAGCCAAATGGAGAAATTTGGTTGGTTGCTCCTAATGACCATTCAATATAGGCAAAACGGCTACCATCAGGCGAAAATTGGAAAGGTGTGCTACCGACGCAACTGGCAGGGTTTAAACCACTCGCAATTGTGGTTAATTCTGAGCTAGCGCCATTGAGTAGGTAAATTGTACCCGTTTCTTCACCGCCACCTGTTACAGTGACAATAAATGCAAAGACACTGCCATCAGGTGATGTCCCATTCGGTCCACATTCTGTGACGCGTGTCGTGCCTTGTGGCAAAGCCAAGATACTTTCTGTGCTGCCATCAGGATTAAAATAGACCAGTTCGCCCGGTGTTCCTGCGGTTTGATTGCCCGGACGATTGCCCGGTGCAACCCATGCTAATAAACGTTGACTTTCTGCCATACCGGGAATTGGTTCACCGACTGCACCAGTTTGTTCAATGGTGAAACTAGCATCCGATGATGCTGTGCTAATAACCATTGGGCTAATAGCGATAGCCAGTAAGGCGATGACTGCTAAAATTGCAAGTTGCCCTAAGTGACGAGATAGACGCATGAAGAGTTCCTTCCTAAATTGTAAAATAAGAAAATTTTGCTTGACGATGGATTCATGCAAGCATATACATTCGTTATTCTAACAGAGACACCACAGAATAAGCATAAACAAATTACGAATTGTATTTCATTCGCATAGCCCGATGGTACTCTGGAGCAAAGCGAAGAGCATGTGGTAGGTAGGGAATTGTCTTACGGCTGAGTGCAAATGTTTTATCAATCAAGGCGTTTTTGTGGATGGGATAACCATATTGTTGCTGGAGGCTTTCGGGGAGCATGGCAATATTTAAGCGCAACAGGGGATACGTCATCTTATTAAGCACAGGTATGGATTGTGTTGTGATAAAGGGTGCAATTTTACGTGCAGCATCACTCACAATCACTTCTTCATCGGCGATTGCTTGCTGCATATAATCACACAAAGCGATATAAGATGTCGGCAAAGTGCTTAACGGAATATTCATCCATTGTGCGATAGCAGCACTATCGGCAACAAATTCATCTTTTTTTGCATCCGATAAAGGCGCAACCAAGGTTTCATAACCTGATAGTGCGCCTTCAACTAAAGTGGCAAAAACCCACAGCGCTTGTCTTGGCGCACGCGGATTATAAGCCGCATTCGCTGGATGCTGTCCGATGGCTTCGCTGATTGTACCTGTCGCTGGGCGATGCGCTTTTTCAATTTCAGCAATTGCTTGATGAAC
Source organism: Phototrophicaceae bacterium (assembly GCA_049680565.1). GTDB lineage: Bacteria > Chloroflexota > Anaerolineae > Aggregatilineales > Phototrophicaceae > JAUZRW01. Next base: position 15,843 of record JBAUIA010000152.1, on the reverse strand, counting down.
CTCTGCTCGTGTGCCAAATACCATATTCAAGGTGAGCGTCAGTGTACGATGTAAGCGCAATAATGGCTTATCAAATACATAACTATGATTATAGACCGCAGCAGCCACCATCGGATGAGCAATTTGCATCAGTAAAACTTTGATGCCTGTTAATAGCAGCACCCGTTCACGGTTAATCTGCCAAATGGCACTATCAGATTCAAAGTAAAATTGTGACTCTTGCTTATTGTGTGACAAGTGCAAACTTTCCAAATGACTGTATATGATAAATGTTATACACACAGTCATTGAGATTTACGCAGTAACAGGTGATAGTTCCTTATTTTTCGAGGACAAAGCGATACCGCACATCATTATCACGCAGACGATCTAATGCGGTGTTGACGCTATCCATCGGGAGTTGTTCCGTCCATGCGACAATATCATGGCGTGCTGAAAATTCTAGCATTTGTTGCATGGCGTAGCGTCCACCTATCGAACTGCCGACAACTTGTAAATTGTCTTGTAATTGCCCTGCATAAACACTAATTGGTTTATTGGGAATCCCCACAAAGCACAATGTGCCATTAGGACGCAATGCACGCACATATTGCCCCCAATCAAGGTTCGCTGGCGCAGTCGCAATGATGAGATCACAAGAACGACGTGCTTTTTTCATCGCATCGGCATCACTACCATTGATATAATGATGTGCGCCGAGTGCCATCGCTTCATCTTTTTTGGCATCGGATGATGAAAATGCGGTCACATGGCATCCCATTTTATTGGCATATTGCAAGGCAAGATGTCCCAAGCCCCCAATACCAATGACTCCTACGCGCGAACGACTATTGGCATAGCGCATTAAAGGCGAAAATACGGTAATCCCTGCGCAGAGTAAGGGTGCTGCATTATCACTCGCTAAACCATCAGGGATAACATGCGCGAAACGACTATCGAGAATCACCCGTTCAGCGAATCCGCCATAATTACCGACACACGTTCCGACATGGTCGCTGCATAATTCTTCTTGCCCTGATAAACACCATTCACAAGTCAAACAACTGCCACGTTGCCATCCTACGCCCACACGCTTGCCGACTAAGTTAGCGTCCGCAGCACTACCGACAGCTTTGATTGTGCCAATAATTTCATGCCCTGCTATCAATGGATACTGGCTCAAACGTCCCCAATCGCCATCAAGCAGATGTAAATCACTATGGCAAACGCCACAATGACTAATTTCAATATCGGCATCATATGCACCGAGTCCATTCTCTTCATAGGCAAAGGCTTCTAAAGGCGCTTTGGCTTCTAGTGCTGCATATCCTTGAATGGTCATATAGTAAAAACTCCTAAAGTTCACAATAAAATTATCAACTAAACTGTACCCTGAACGGTTCTAAATTACGATATTTCCAGATAAACGCTTCATAATGATATAAATCGTGTCAAAAAAGAGGCATTGCTGATGGAAGCATATCCCAATTGTGCGAAAATCCAGTAGAATAGGGATATGAACAACTGAGGAGTCACTATGCAAAATATGAGTGGGCAAACGCTCGGCAACTATGAATTACGAGAACGCATCGGGCGTGGTGGTATGGCAGAAGTCTATAAAGCCTATCAACCGAGTATGGATCGGTTCGTTGCAATTAAGGTGATGCTAGGGCATCTTGCAGAAGATGATACCTTCATTGAACGCTTTAAACGCGAAGCACGGGCGGTTGGGCGCTTACGGCATCCTCATATTATTGACATTTTTGATTTTGGTATTGGTGATGATGTTTATTACATGGCAATGGAATACCTGACAGATGGTAACCTCAAAGAATATATTGAGGAAAATAAACAATTACCGATTGAAGATAGTATTAAAATTGCGCGTGATCTTGCCGATGCTTTAGCTTACGCCCATAAAGCAGGGATGATTCATCGTGATCTTAAACCTGCTAATGTCATGTTTATTGATAAAGAACAACGCGAAGTCGTTTTAACGGATTTTGGTATCGCACGGATTATCAACGCGACAGGCTTAACAGGTACAGGCATGTCTGTTGGAACACCTTCCTATATGTCGCCTGAAGCAGGGGGTGGTGATGATACCGATGAACGTGCTGATATTTACGCACTAGGTATCATTTTGTATGAAATGCTTGTGGGGCAAGTGCCTTATAATGCCGATACACCACTCGCTGTTATCATGAAGCATATTAGCGCCCCCTTACCAACCCGTGATGATTATGGTGATGCCATCCCTGAATCGGTTGAGCTTGTGATGTTGCGCTGTCTTGCCAAATCACCTGATGATCGCTTCTCTACAGCAGCAGAATTACGTGATGCCCTCGATAAAGTTTTACAATCGCTATCAACTGAATCGGCTGATGAGGATAAAACACAAGTCGCTGCGGATAATGCAACCCGTGTAAACGACAATGACGACGCGCTTACCAGCATCCAACAAAGTCCACAAATATCAGCAACAGTTGCATCATCAAAACAATCAGAAAAAGTGAAAAATGAGCCAATTGCGGAGACGCGTACAGGTAATTCATATCTCGTTCCATTAGTTGGAATCACACTTATAGCATTGATTATTACTGGCTTGGCGTATTTTTTCTTCTCAGGTGATGATAATACACTAGTGAATGATACGCCGATTGTTGAAGCATTAACTGAATCGTCTGTCGATTTATCATTAGGGGGTGATCTACCGCCCAATGCTATTAATCTGGATATTTTTAGCAATATCAATGATGTGATGAACGAAGCCGAAGCGCTACTCTATGCCGATAATTGGGAAGGTGCTGTGGCATATGTCGCTGACATCTTAGCGGATGATCCAAGTAATGAAGATGCCTTATTTGCACAAGCGCAACTCTATGTACAACGCTATGATGAAGATAATATTGCTGGACAAACTGCCCAAGAGTTAATTGACATCAACCCTGAGAGTGTCTGGGGTTACATCGCCTTATCTGATAGCTTCCTCAATTATCCTTTATACGATGAAGATGACGCAGTTGATAATGCGCGTGACGCACTCGATCAAGCAGAAGACCTTGAGCCTGATAATCCACATATTTTGTGGCGCTTGGCACGCATTGGCGAATGGGAACTTGTCTCCGAACGGCTTGCGAGCGCAGAAGAAAATGGCGCAAGTGGTGCTGACTTCATCTACGAAATAGGAAAATTTCTCTACTATGATGATAGTTTCTCGCGTGCGATTCCCTACTGGGAAACGTTTAATCGTTACGCAGAATCTGAGACCGGACGAGCAAGGGACTCATTCTGGTTTTTGGTTGATTCGCTCATTCAAAATGGTGAACCTGATGTCGCTTACGATTATCTGATAAATAGTGAATTTGTTACCACTGCGTCAGATGCGAATACATTTGGTAGTTTTGCCTATATTGCATTCCAAGCCTCAGAATTTGAACAAGCCCGTGACTGGTCAAATGCTGCGCTCGCTTTTTCAGCAGATGCCAATGCAGCGCGTTTTGTACAAGCCCAATTAGTCTATTGGTATGACGGTGATACGGATGCAGCGATTGAGCAATTGACACAACTCGCAGAAGAAGATGCGTATTTCTCATTTGCGCGCTTTAGTGGCACAACCGATGCCTATCTTGAAGCGGCGCGTATCTTGGCGGATGATGGGCAAAATGAAGAAGCAATTGATTATTATACACGCACCATCGAGAGCAATAGTGGCTTGCCATTTGTCTACGAAGAACGTGCCAATGTCTATATTGAATTAGATGATACAGAATCCGCACGCTCAGATTTGCAGCAAGCCTTAAATATTACCGATGATAATGAATTACAAATGTATTATCGGGATCGGATTATTGATCTAGGACCTATCACTACAGATGAGTGAACGCTCGTAAATAAAGCCATAGTTAAAGGGCGTAGCTATATGTTTACGCCTTTTAATTTTACGATTAATTAAAAAGGATGACAACTTATGTCACGTTGGACAATTAGTTTAGTGATTATCATGATGATGCTTATCGCAGCCTGTGATGACCTTGTTATTAGTGATTCGGGTAGTGGGAGTTCAAGTAGTAATAATATCGCATGTACGGGTGAATGTGGTCTTGTTGTGAATGTTGTCGATGGCGATACCATTGATGTTCTCATTGACGGAATCCAATATCGTGTGCGTTATGTAGGAATCAATACACCAGAACGCGACGAAGTTTGCTATACCGATGCAACGGCTGCTAATGCGCTCCTTGTAAGTGGTCAAACGGTGCGCTTAGAAGTGGATACTAGCGAAACAGATCGCTACGGACGCTTGTTACGCTATATCTATGTTGGCAATACCTTCGTTAATGAAATTCTTGTTGCAGATGGCTACGCGGAAGCCGTTCTCTATAACCCTGATGATGAATATTATGACGATTTCCGTCGCTTTGAAGTCAATGCAGCCCGTAATGGCTTAGGCTGCCATCCAACCGGTATTTTTGATGATAACAATGCTGTCCGTTAAGACCGTGTCATACTATTAAAGATAGCACTTATAATGAGAAGCGATAAATATATAAAAATAAATATGACTATAAAAAATAGATGATGTATAGGGGCGTTGCTCTGTCTGCGCCCGCCAAGTGGGAGGACATCAAGTCCATCCCCTACAATTTTTAAAAACACATCAAACGTTATATTTATGCTATATCTAACCTGTTCTTAGCGAGAATCTATCTTATGCACTCTAAAAATGTCACTACATCAAAAAATACAATCAGCGCTGTGATTTCAGCAAGTCAACAGTTTGATTTTAAGCAATCTTTAGCGTTCTTAGATAATAGTGGCGCAAATGATCGTCTCGATATGCTGGATAAAGAGGGTGGCTTATTGCAACGTCCGATGCTACTTGATGACCATCCATTTTTAGTAACACTCGAAGCACTAGAAGACACAGATTTGCAAGTTACCGTCCAAGCCCCTGATGAAGAAGATGCGCCGAACCTTCCTATTTTAGACGAAGCCATTGCATGGGCAAATCGCCGTTTTTGGCTTGATATAGATATGGATGCTGTCAAAGATACGATTGCTGGTGATGAATTTGGCAATATGCTAGTGGATATGATGTCACCCGCCCGTCCTGCAAATTATGCGAGTGCATGGGAAGCCTTATTAATCAGTGTGACACATGCTCAAATTTATCCCGGACTTGCCAAAAAGTTAGATGATACCTTAGCAGAAGTATTCGGAATAAAAGCAGTGTTTGATGGGGAAACGTTCTATCTCACACCGCGACCTTTTGATTTACTGCGTGCTGATGAAGAAGAACTCAAGGGGATGCGCTTTAGTCGGCAAAAGGCAGATTACCTGACCAGCATTCCACAGACTATCATGAATGATATGACCACCTATGATTTTGAAGATATGCGCCAACGCGACGGGCAATCTGTGATAAATGAATTGACTGCATTGCGTGGTGTTGGGGCATGGACATCACAAAATGTTGCCATGCGTGGTTTACCGCATCCTGATGTATTCATTGATGAAAAATCAACCCGTAAAGCCCTCGCGCCCTTCTATTATCGTAATGAAAATGCCATCACTAAGAAAAATTTCCAAGAAACTGTCGCACGCTTTGCGCCTTATCGCTCATTTGCATGTTACTATACCTATATGTATCATTTTGATGTTCAACGCTCAGAAAATGCTGAATAGATGATTGAAGGAATGAATTATGCTTAACCAAACACCCCAAGATGACTTGCTCGTATCACTTAAAGCAGGGATGGCGATTCAGGCGCGTGATGATGTTTTGCACACATTTGTATTGTTTGCTGCTGATTATATTGAGCAAGGACTTACCCAAGAAGGGGCGGATGTCTTAGCATTTGTCTTGCGCTGCGAAGCACTCCCTGATGATATAGAAGAACAAGCATTGGATTTATGGGAAGATTTAGAACGCTGGATTTGCCCGCGTGTCTTATTAGATGCCGAAGATTTTGGCAAAAAAGCCTATCTGGAGGATGTTGTAGACTATATTGTTGCTGGCGCATAAAATCGTAAAAATCCATTTCCCACGTTTTACCTACGCCATCGAACGGAATGCGATCAATTGTTGTCTTTATGATTAGATAGATCATTCATAAAGTGAGGACAATCCGATGAATCGTTTCCATCAACTCATTGATAACGCTCTGTTCCGTTGGGGAATTGCGCTCCTATGGACAGTGTTTTTCACTGTAAAATTACTCCAACCGGGGCAACAAGCACTCGTTGCAGCCATCATTCAGCCCGCACCAGCTTCTATTGAGCGTGAATTATTATTCACTAGCTTGCATCTGATTACCTTCGGTTTAACTGCATGGATTTGGTGTTGTGCATTGCGCTTAACATCGGATACTAAGCACGTTATGATTGTGTTATTGGTGGCTCTATTGGTATATGGCGCATCCGCAGAATTACTCCAAATGCGGATTCCGGGACGCTCGGCACAATGGTGGGATATGTTAGCGAATGGACTCGGTATATCTGTGGGGATTACCTTGTGGATGAATCGGCAAGCAATCCAATGGCTTAAATCAGACCCTCATTTAAGCACCTATAGATGAAATTGTCACAAAATCTTGTTATGCTTTAATCATAAATTGACATCACATACAGAAAAATGAGGATGACTATGGCAGAGGCACTCTATCCATTATTACTCGAACCAACCTTACACGTAAAAGTGTGGGGTGGGCGTAAACTCGGTACTGAGTTAGGCAAATCACTCATTGAAGATATGCCTTATGGTGAATCATGGGAATTACATGATACATCAATCATAGCCAATGGGGCGTTTAGTGGTCAAACAGTAGCTGAGTTGATTCTTAGCTTGGGGCAGGCTTTAATTGGACATAAATTCGACCCAACCGAAGGCTTACCGTTGCTCATTAAATTGTTGGATGCTACCGATTGGCTATCGGTACAAGTACATCCTAATGATGAGCAAGCCCGTCAGTTAGAAGGTGATCCACGCGGAAAAACCGAAGCGTGGGTGATGCTCGATACTGAACCTGATGCTAAATTAGTGATTGGTCTCACTGATGGTACATCACAACAAGCAATGGCAGATGCTATCCGTGATAATAAACTTGAAGACTTACTTGTTTATGCCACTGTGCAAGCAGGAGATGTATTATACATGCCAGCCAATACCGTTCATGCTATTGGTCCCGGTATTATGCTCTATGAAGTACAACAATCGAGTAATATTACCTATCGTTTGTATGATTGGGGACGGATGGATTTAGATGGTCATCCGCGTGAATTACACATCGAAAAAGGCATACAAGTTTCTAATCTTGCAACCTTACCGAGTGTCCAACATCCACAAGACGATCTCATCGTTGATGGCGACTATTTCCAGACGATGCGCCACAGCTTAGTTAACGATATGCTCACACTCCGCACCGATGGTACGTTTCATAGCATAACCTGCATTGATGGCTCAATTACGATTGAACATCCGATGGAAATGGCGACACTAGAACGCGGACAAACAGCCTTAATGCCTGCCCAACTCGGGGCTTATACCCTCAGTGGTACAGGCATCATTTTACGCTCTTATATGATTTAAGCATTGATCGCTACGAAGCGCTCAGAATGTTGCTTTGAGCGCTTCATAATCGGCTTTGACTTCTTTTAGCGTTTGCCGTGTGGGTAACAAATATTGGCGTTGACGTTTGGCTTCTGTCGTAATGTCTTTCAAAATCATCTCTGTATCGAGTAATTCTTCTTGTAGTTTTGCAATCGCAAACCGTCGGCGACGTGCTAAGACAAAAGCGATCATCGCACCAATAAGCGCTAGTAAGAACATCACAGCAGCAAAGATATCGTCACTTAATGCCAATCCATCTCCTAAGCCGACGACAATGGCAGTCATGCCTAATGCGAGGCACAAGATAACGATGGTGATGACAATCAGTAAGCGCACGCCAATTTGCGCCCAACCTGATTTTTGCTGATATTGGGTTCTGAGGCTTTCTAATTCTGCCTGCGCTTCCGTGACACGTTTCTTGGCATTATTATATCCGCGCGACTGTACTTTGTATTCTTTGGTTAAGCTCACATAGCGTCGTTCAACAGATAAGTAATCACGCCAACGGTGTTCATCTTCTTGATCGCCAAATTGCCAGCGATTGGTCGGCAAATCGCCAAAAATCCGCGTTCCAAATTCAAAACCCATGGGTACAGCACGCCCAGCTTTAACCCGTGTATCGAGATCGTGAAGTTGTTTATATAAATCATTGCCCAGCTTATCGAGTATTTGATAGGGTGCGGTGGCTTTTTTCATCTTTGCGCGATTGCTAGAATCATAACGCCCTTCAATCTTTTTGATTTGCGCTTGCAGGGCAATACGCCAATCTTTAAGCTGTGCGTGACCCCGCCCAACTAAATTGATGCGTTGGGTGTCATTAAGTCCTACTTCCCATGCGCGTGTCACATTGAAGCTATGTAATTCATCTAACCAATTTTGCGGCGGTACATCATTATAATGAAAATCTGTCATATAAATCCTCTGAAAATATGCATTGAGAGGTAATATCATCAATTGTACCGATGTTTTGTAAATTATGAAATTAAACACATGATGATAAACGGATATTAAAAAGCGACTACCTCATAAGATAATCGCCTTAAGTATGCCAATTAGAGATGAAATGATTAAGCAAGATTCTCTTCTGCTAATAAATCACGAATGTAATTGCGGAGAATGACGGACTTTGTGGCAGTCGTTGTTGTTTCAACATCTTGCTCAGGCATTTGCTTCATCAAAGTTGCTAATAAGCTGCTTGCGCGTGTTTCGATGATATTGATATAATTTTGTGGATAGCGCAAAATCAATGTCACCATTTGCAATGCTGATGTGAAGTCACCGTGTTCTACTTTGATAAAAGCAATGCCGAGTAATGCCCATAGAATCATTGTCAGTGGCGCTTCATCAACATCAGTTTCACTCAAAACCAATCGAAAATGATGCAATGCTTCATCATGATTGCCTTTTGCGAGGGCAACTTCGCCAAAACCAGCTTGTGCTTGCGCCCAGATAATCGCTGACCCTGTTTCTTCAGCAATTTCTCGTCCTTTTTCGAGTAACGGCACAGCCTTGTCAACATCATCTCCACTCAGCAAGATACTTAATGCTTGTTGCGTCAGTGCCTCACCTTCACCCAGACGATCCCCAATCTCACGCCGAATCTCTAATACTTCTTGCATATAACGCCGTGTAATTTCCATTTCACCTTGTGTCATCGCACAATAAGCAAGGTCAGATAAGGAATCGGCAATGCCCCGTTTTTCACCAATCTCACGGCGAATCGTCAGCGCCGAGTTGTAGTTATGATGGGCTGTTTCGTGGTCATCTTCAACCATTGCCACATTACCAAGATTGCTCAATGCTTGGGCAATGCCCCAACGATCCCCAATTTCGCGGTAGACATCATAACCATCTTGATACAATGTTTTCGCATCCTCATAATTGGATTGCATGAAGTGGACACCTGCAATATTCAATTTTGCAACCGCAATCTGGCGCGGATTATGGGGGTCTTCTGATAATTTGAGTGAGTCATTGAAATATTTCAAAGCACGCGCATAATCGCCTAAGCGCAGCAACACTTCACCAAAATTATTTTTAATGTTGGCGAGGGTCGAAATCGCGTAATCTTCTTTTTCACTGACAGCCGTTAAATCTTCATAAATGCTACGAGCAGCGCGTAAATCGCCTTGTAAATATCTGAGATAACCTAAGCTACTGTGCATGGCTGGATAGTACCAACTGACTGAATCACTTTGTAGCGCAATACCTTTTTCGAGCATCTCAGCACTGACTTCATAGTCACCTGTGAACATATAGATATTGCCCAAGACCAGATAATTGACGGATAGATCATACGCACCGCCATTTTTACAAGCATTGAGTGCATCTAAAGCAAGTGCTAATGCAGGTTCGTAACTGCCTTTACGCCCAACGAAGAAGGCTTGACGGGTGCGCGTTTGCCAGTAGATGGCATCCAATATGTTATCGGCTTTCATAGCATCCGCGAAATTGCCAAATAATTCCGCACCTTCTACAAACATGCTCCGTCCAAGATAGTAATAAAAGAGCGCATCATGCAATTGGGCAACTTTTTCATATTTGCCAAAAGATTGTCCCATCCGCCATAAATAACGCACATTATCAAGCTCTTGATCGAGAATTTTGAATGCTGCGCCTTCTTTCGAGGATTGCATCACAGTATATAACTTCGTAACCAGTGTGATGTAATAATCCGCGAATGCCATATGGGTTTCCATACCGCTCTCAGCATCTTTAAAGCGTTCTTCTCCATATTGGCGTAACAATTTATGGATATAATAACGCCCTGTGGGTTCGCGCGTGATGAGTGATTTATTGACGAGATTGGTCAAATTGCGTAAAGACGCACCAGCAACTTTTTGGGCTGCTTCACGCTCAAAGCCATTGCGGAAAATCGACAATTTTAAGAAAATTTCACGTTCATCGTCATTGAGTAAATTCCAAGAATAATCCGCAACTGCGCGTAGACTACGGTGGCGCTCTGGAACATCGCGTAAATCAGTTTCAAGAAAATCCAGACTTTTTTGGATTTCTTGAACAATCTCATCAATCGGCAACATCTCAAGCCAACCTGCTGCGAGTTCAACCCCAAGTGGCAATCCACCGACAAGGCGAATAATTTCCGCAACATGATGGCTATTATCGTCATTCAGTTCAAAACTAGGCAAAGCACGTTTTGCACTTTGCAAGAATAATTTCACCACTGCGAACTCTGCCAATTTTTCCAGCGATTCATCACGCTTGCTAGGGGCAGCCATGGTGTCCACATCAAAAACTTGTTCGCCACGTAAGCGTAATCGTTCGCGCGATGTTACGACGATGGTTAAACGGGGAGCGTTAGCGACTAAATGCGATACAAGATCGGCAGCCTCCATGACTGTCTCAAAATTATCGAGAATCAGCAGCATGTGCTTTTCACGCAGATAATTACTCAATTCGGTTTGGAGATCACCACCGCCAAAAGTAAAGTTGATGTCATCACCGATTTTGCTAACAACATTGCGCGCATCATCTAAACTATGCAGCGATACAGCATAGACACCATCTTCATAACGCGATAAAGATTGTTGCGCCAATTCAATTGAAATGCGTGATTTGCCGATACCACCGGGTCCTGTCAGTGTGATGAGGCTTGCATCATGCGATAACATATCGAGCAATGCTTTGATTTCTTTTTCACGTCCAACAAATGGGGTCGGTTGATGTTGTAAATTATTAGGAGCAACAAAGTGATTGCCAGTTTTGGGCGCAGGAAATTCTGTTGTTTCGAGGTCAAAGCGCCCTGTGCTATCACTAACAGAAACAATCGGTTGTAAGGTTGTTTCGCCACCACGAATAATCGCTTCTAATTCCGCGCCGATGAGACGTGCGCTAGGAATCCGTGAAGCAGGATTTTTATCTAACATGCGATAAATCAAATCCACAAGTGCTGTGGGTAATTCAGGATGTGATTTTTCTAAATCAGGCAATGGATGCGTTACAATCGCTTGAATCAATGGTGCAGGTTGATCTTGTGGAAATGGGCGTTCACCAATAAGCATTTCCCATAGCATAATCCCAAATGCCCAAATATCAGCGCGTTCATTGACTTGTTCGCCTTGGAAGGCTTCGGGTGCAAGGTAAGCCATCGTACCGACAATTGCACCATCTTGTGTAATTTGTGGTGTGCCAGTCACACGCGCCATACCAAAATCAGTCAGGCGCGGTGTGCCATCTTCAGCAATGAGGACATTAGCGGGTTTAATATCGCGGTGCAAAATATTTAAACGATGTGCGCGTGTGAGGGCATCTGCTAAATCGAGAGCAATATACAACGCACGCTGCATAGTTAATGTTTTTTGGTCATCTAAAAGATCCCGTAATGAGCCACCACTCACATATTCCATAATGAGATAATGGGCGTGATCGCCTTCATCAGCACCCAGCATTTTTACAATATTAGGATGATTCAATTGGCGTAATGTTTCGCCTTCAAGTTGAAAGCGCTTGATTAATTCAGCGTCACGATCAATTAGATCAGGTTTAAGGACTTTGACAGCAACAGGGGTTTTTGTGACCGTATCATAGCCACGATAGACTGTCCCCATGCCACCTTGACCAATAAAACTTTTGGGATCATCAAATGTGACTTGAAAAGCATTATTAAAAAGGTTAGTTGTTTTGCTCATTTGGGTTATCCCCCAACTTGTATTTAATGGATGATACTGACACCCTATGCTTTAAGATAACATTATCTCAGCCCCTCTTACCTTGAGCTTTGTTAGAAGTCTATATAATGTCAGTTTTAGATAACACAGAGATTGAAACTATGTCATCTCGTAGCCTTATTTGAGCAGAAAGTTCTTAGCTTTTAGTCTTTAGTGAACCGCTAAAAACTAAAGACTAAAAACTCACTATTACGGATCATCACACACATTTCTAAGCAACTTTTACACGTCATTCAAGTCAGGTCTTGCTCTAATCGGTGAAATAAATGTCATTAGTTCGATTTATCGAACGTAATTTGCGAGGCTTCGACTTGAGTCGAAGATGATTGTATTTGATGCGATTAGCCTCTTAAACAAAATTCACGTTATATAAGGGGCATCTATAAATACGTTGATGAAGGCGCAGATGTTGCATGGGTGACGCATGAAGCATCTAAATATAGGGTATCGTAGGCACTGCCTCAACCATGACTAGCCATCAAAATGGATTAACTAAACTTAAGCCGATAATGAATAGCAATCCTAGTAAAATTTTGCGGAACATGGCTTGTTTGATATAGCGTTCTAAGCGAAAACCAAGCAACAGAGCAATTGCCATCGTCGGTGCCATGATGAAATAATTTTGTAAAACAGGGGTCGTGATATTCCCTAAGCGAATATGCTCAAAAATGACGAAGAAACCTGTCACGAAGAAAACTGCTTGGGTATTGCCTTTAAAGCGCCGTACTTCCCAATCTTGCGTGGTATTGTACATCACTAAGGGCGGTCCCCCAACATTATAAGCACTGTGCAATATTCCCGAAAACAATCCAAATAGTGTTCCCCAGCCACGCTTTAATTGAGGCAATGTAAAGCTACTGAGGGCATATGTAGCATAACTGATCAGAATGATCCCTAAAACCAACATGAAGGTGTCTTCCTCCATCCTGCTTGCAACCCATGTCCCGATAGGGATACCCATTAATGTGCCGACTAAAATTAACTTGACATCAGCAAATTGCCAATTAGAACGATATTCATACATGAACATCAAGCCTGCTGTTTGACCAACCAGAATAAAGACAGGACGCGCGACATCAGCACCTAATACGGCAATCAGAAAGGGCATTGCAATTAATGCCGAGCCAAATCCAGTCAGTGACTGAATGAACATTGCTACAAAGATAATCGGAATCACAAGAGGGTTCATACAGCATCTGCTTTGGTAGCTTGGTCAACAATCCCCATATACTAGGAGGCTTAGAGGCTTTAATCAATAACCAATAATTGTTATAGGCTTAACCTTTAGCAGATACAATCCTCTGGGTATAATCAATAATAGGCGTTAAGAAATTAATCATAAGGATATGCGCGTGACACACATTTTCATCAGCTATAGCCGTACCGATATGGATTATGTCCAGAAACTAGAGCAGCGCTTGCTCAGTGAAGGTTTCACTGTCTGGCGTGATAACCATATTCAAAGCGGTGATGCGTGGTGGCAAGTTGTCAAAGCTAATTTGCGAGATTGTGCTGCAATGATCGTTGTGATGTCACCGCGTGCTGCACTATCACCTTGGGTACTCCGTGAAACTGCTATCGCGGATTTTCTCAATAAACCTGTATTTCCATTATTGCTCAAAGGCGAACCAACAGGGGATGCGTGGTCAATTTATGCCTTTATTCATCATACCGATGTGCGTGATGCTTATCTACCATCTACCTCATTTTATGACCATCTGGAACGCTATGCACCGCGTCGTAAATTAGCAGGCGGCGTGCGTGTCGATGGTATTTATTTGTGTGAAAGTAGCAATCCATTATTCAAGGAAGCCCTGCGCTTTTATGCCGATGAAACCGTCACAACATTTATCTTAGGCAATGATGATCCGATTCTATATTCGCTTGGTAACGATGCCGAACAACTCGCCTATACAGTAGATGAGGATTCAATACAATTTGTGTTCCGTAGTGGGCGTGATATGATAGCACGCTTCAAAGACGATAAACTTAGCGTGCGTGTCACTTATCCTAATGGGCAAAAAGACTCGCGCTGGTACACCTTTATGCCCTTTGAGGAATAATTCGCTCATGAAATGTGAAACTATCTAATGCATATTTTGCATCTTGCACCTTATTATGCGCCTGCCTATAGTTTTGGTGGCGTTGTCAGCATGTTAGAAGGTTTGGCGCAAGCACAGGTCGCTCAAGGTCATCAGGTGACTGTTTTGACATCGGATGCGCTATCTTTAGATACACGCTATCGTGGGCAATATGATGAAATCCTTGATGGCGTGCGTGTAATTCGCTGCCGTAATTGGGTCTATCAATTGCGCCGTTATAACCTCAATACACCGTTTGGGATGGCATCTATCGCAGAAACGATCATGCCCAATGTGGATATCGTCCATTTGCATGAATTTCGCACCATTGAAAATTTACTGCTTGTGCCTGTTGCTGCCCGTCATCATAAACCGATTGTCTTATCACCACATGGCACATTAACCTACAGTACAGGTCGTAGCCGCTTAAAATCATTTTGGGATCAATGGTTATCGCCAAGGATTACGCCTCATATTCATCATGTGATTGCGCTAGCAGCATCCGAAAAAGACGATGTGCAGCAAACATGGTCACAATTTGATCGTGATATAGACATCCGCGTGATTCCCAATGGTGTAAACCTCGCACCGTATCAACATTTACCGAATAGCGATGCCTTCCGCGAAAAATATGGGTTAGGTGATGCTCAAGTGATCTTATTCATGGGACGCTTGCATCAGCGCAAAGGGGTGGATGTTCTAGCACAAGCCTTTCAGCAAGCGAATTTACCCAACACGAAATTATTGTTTGTAGGACCTGATGAAGGGATGCAAGCAACTATCAAAGCGCTTGATAATGAACATATTATCCTGACTGGCTTCCTTGAAGGTGATGACCGTCTTGCAGCGTTTGCGAGTGCTGATTTATTTGTATTGCCAGCCATCGGTGAAGGGTTATCAATGGCAGCCTTGGAAGCAATGGCATCAGGCATTCCTGTATTATTGTCAGAAGGATGCAACTTGCCCGAAGCTGTATCAGCAGGCGCAGGATACATAATCCCAATTGATGCTGCTGAAATTGCGGATAGTTTAGTAAACGTTTTAGCTGATACGGGCAAACTTTCTCAAATGGGGCGGAATGCTCAACAACTGATTGCCGAGCAATTCACATGGGATACCATCGCCCAACAAATGATTAAATACTACAAAAACTTGAGTACACCATAACTCACTTGGCTAATAGGCGCATCCAGCGACATTGTTTCATCCCAAAAGATGAGTTTGCTGGATTCACTATTGGGGATGAATGGCACTAATTCATCAATTTCGCCAATATATAATGGCGCATATTCTACGGAATCATTCCAATGAAAATGAATTTTTAGCACACCCACACAGCGCACATTCTGAGCAACTTGACCTGTTTCTTCGTATAATTCACGCACGGCTGTATCATCTGGATGTTCATCAAGTTCAATACCTCCACCTGCGTGTTCCCAATTTTCACGATACGGATTGTAGTGTAAGAGATACTGTTCCCCAC
>JBAUIA010000151.1:0-23808 GCA_049680565.1 Phototrophicaceae bacterium | reverse complement strand
GACAACAACATGGTATTGGTGAAGGTATTGACCTGCTGCAAGAGGTTTGCCCATTCCGATGAGCTACGGGGTTGCGCTAACTCTGACCAATTGAGAATGGAATTAATCACAAAATCGCTAAAGAAGAAAAATCCGCGTGTGGCTTGAGGTAATGTGAGTTTGTCATCGCTAAGGGCTTGGGCATAATCCTTGCCCAGACGAATCGCATCGCTGAGTTGTTCATCAGGTGCGCCATTGGCTAAAAAGCGTCGCAGCGCTTCTAATACTTCACGCCCTTGTTTACGCATCGCTTCTCGGCTGGCATTGCTCATTGCAGCATACCAAGGTAACTCATTGAGGCTATCGCTGCCAATTTGCATCCGCGTACTGCCCAAGGCACTCTGGATGATGACTTGTACTTCCATCGGTTGGAGTTCACCCTCTGCATGGGCATAATGCGCGAGGTCATCACGGTTAAAACGCCGATGACCGCCAGCAGTACGGCGTGTCGGCAATTCACCTTTATCTGCCCAATTACGCACTGTTGCAGGATGCACGCCTAATATATCGGCTGCCTTGCGTAAACTTACCCATTCAGATGTTTCGTTTTTACTCATGTATGCTCTATGCCAACGTGATTACGATTGTTTATTTTCTAATTATACACGCTCGCTCTCATATGAGCATATAGGATGGCTTCAACATATGTCTTGGAAGTTCTTAATACTTTTCAATAGCATTGGATAAACCCGATGCCTAAAGAAATAAATTCGCCTCCGAGTTTGTTCGGAGGCGAAAAAGAATCTTAATCTTTATTTTGATGTTTATCACGCATCCTGCTCATATATAACAAGGTTTTACGACTAATCGTCTTGTGTATCTTCAGTTGCTTCACTATCATCTGATTCACCAGCAATATTTTCTGTGATTGAGGGACGATTGGTCAAAGTTAGCGGTAATTCAAGATAGGCATTATCACGATACACCGTCAATGTGACCGCATCACCGGGAACGGTATTCAATGCGAGATACCCTAGTAATTCATCAAAATCAGCAATTGGCGTACCATCAATTGCCGTGATGACATCCACTGAACGATTGCTCAAAGAACGTAAGCCAGCATTGGCTGCAGGCGTATTCGGAATAGCGACTAAAACAGCAACACCTCGTAAATTATTAGGCAAATCAAACGCATTAATCAAATCAAGATCAACTTGTCGGCGTTGAATCCCGATGAAGCTATATTCGACTGTACCTGTTTCAATCAAACTGGTGACAACCTTATTCACCAGATTACTTGGCACAGCAAATCCGATGCCAGAGTTTGTCCCACTTTCGGTATTAATCTGTGAATTGACACCGATTACCTCACCATCAAGATTAACCAGAGGACCGCCACTATTACCGGGGTTGATTGCCGTATCTGTCTGGATAACACCCCCTATCGAATACCCTTCTAAACCGGGAATACTACGATTGAGGGCGCTGATGATACCGGATGTCATTGTCCAATCATTAGAGAATGGATTGCCAATTGCAAGAACAGTTTCACCGACACGCAAAGCATTGGAATCGGCAAAGGCAATCGGAGTTAAGCTACTAATGGGAACATCTACCTGAATCACAGCTAAATCGCTATCAGAATCAATGCCGATAATTTCAGCAGGGGTGATTGTGCCATCAAACATTCGCACTTCTACACGCGCATCACTAATTTCAACCTCTTCTGCCTCGATGATGCGTCGAATATCTTCTGAAACTTGCAAAACATGGGCATTGGTGACAATGTATCCTTGCTCACTAATGATAAATCCTGAGCCTGATGAAATCGGCGTGTAGATAAAATCATCTTCAAAGCGTAATGCAAAATTGATCGAGACGACAGACGGTGCAGCCTTATCGTATAGCGCTCCCAATGCAGCTTCCTGCTCGGTCAGGCTCACAGGGATAATTACATCGGGTACATAAGCAGGAGCATTTGCAGAACGTTGAAAGAATGGAAGTAGCAGAAGCGTTAATATGACTCCTGCAAATACGGATACAGAATATTTGATGATGCTAATAGCCTGTGGTTTTGAATATATATATCTAATTAGTATACGAACTCGTTCAGCGAAATCACGCATTGAATATATATCCTCATAACAACGACAAGATGATAATGCGCCCATTGTAACTAACTTTTAAAATGTTGGCATAATTGTTATTAGTGAATATTTAAAAAGACCATGATAGGTATATCACAGTCTTTGCATTAATAAAGGATCAAATTAATATCGAAGGCTTATGGTGTATAAACAGGAATATAAAATTGTGGCGCGTTAGGATTACCTTTGAAGCGTGCTTGGACTTTATCATACCCTGTATGGCTAAATGGGCAGACCGCAAGACAAACTGCACAGCCATGATTAGCAGCAAAATAATCACGGCATGAGTCGTGTTCAATTGCTTGCATCCCACCATCACCCCGCGCTTTAGGTTCTTCGTAGATTGCGCCGACAGGGCATTTACGCACACATTTTTTGCACATCGCACAGAAATCGCGAACCCAAAGATGCTCATTTTCTTCTCGGATAGGCAAATTTTCGATATTGGTATAAATGGTGTTAATCCGCAATCGCGCACCTTCACCGGGGGTAATCAGCAAGCCGTGATAACCAAGTGCGCCAAGCCCTGCTAATTCGGCAAGGTGCGGATAATCTGTCAAGCCACCAAGTGCCGTGCCGGGGTAAGCTGCAAAGCCTTCACCTTGCATAAAATTAGCCAGCTTATTGGAAATGGTTGCAAGATTTTTGTACCCGTTCAATACTTCATGAAAAGAGTCAAAGCTAGGAGAAGTTTCCATATTGTCTTTATCCATTTCAACTGTAAAGACAACCGCATATTCATGAGGTATCCCCTTATCTTGGAAGATCGCATTACGAGGGACTTTGACATAAGCAATATCCTTTGCCCCTTGCGCGTATGCTAGCGCTTCTAATTGTGCGATAAACTTAGGACTTGCTTGGCTCTTTTTGGGTTTGAACTTTCCATCATACATTTTGGCACTGCGATTCATCCCACGAATTAAAGGAATGGCATCAGGGAGTAATTGTAACATTTGCTTGAAGGTTAATTGGCTGGTTGATCGTTCTTCCATCGGTATGTTCGAGTCAAAATGAGTGCGTGGTTTGGATTCAGGGAGTGGTAAAACAAGCTCATCAAAATTTTCGAGATGTTTATCCATTGATTGAAGCATTGTATCGAGTGATGGTCCTGAATTGCCATCGGATGTTCCATTGCCCATTATTTTTTGAAAAAGTGAGAATATCATGCGAATTACGATCCTCTAATAGTCACTCGGATTTTTATTAGCATACAAAGAATTTCACATGATACAAAATCAAATGAGTCATACATAATATGACAAGTTGTCATGTATTGGCTTGTAGATACCCATGATCTTTTGACCATTGCGCTGCATTTTTCATAAAGGCTTGTACCGCAGGCGCGATACTATGCGTTACCAGATAAATATCAGAGATAATGGGCTGTGTTAAGGATATGGCAACAACACCATCTGGGAACTCGTCGTACATTTTATCGGGCATCAATGAAATCCCCATATTTTCCCGTACCATTGTAATAATGGTCGAGTAGGCACTCACTGGGAAGCGAAAATGGGGCATAGTAATATTATTTTGGTGCATCATATTAGCAATGAGTTGATAATGTTTAGGAGGACCTATTAAGGGATTATCTAATAAGACTTGGAATGGTAAAGATGCTTGCGCTGCGAGCGGATGCTTTTGTGATAATAAGATTTTGACTTCAGTTGTTGCTAACAATACCGTTTTTTTATAATGCTCTGCATGAAGTGCTATGCCTACATCAATCACATCTGTTTCTAGCCATTCAGCAATTTCTGGCGCATGCCCTTCAAATAAAATGATTTCTATTTCAGGAAATTTATGATCGAAATCACGCATAATCCCTGTTAAGAGTCGCCCTGAAATAGTTGGCGCAATCCCAAATCGTATTTTACCGCTTGATAAGCCTCGTTCTCGGCTTGTTTTTTGCCGAATAACCTCAGTATGCGTCATTATCTGACGCGCATGAATGATGACTTCTTGACCAATCCCTGTTATAGAGGATTCTTGTCGTCCGCGTTCAATCAATGTAACCCCTAACTCAGATTCCAGACGCTTTAAAGCATGGCTCACTGCCGATTGGGTTAATCCGACAACTTCTGCTGCTGCTTTCAAGCTACCTGTATCAACAATAGCGATGAATACTTCTAATTGCGTTAAGTTCATATTTCTTTTCCTCAACACGGTTTTATATGATGCTGCACATTGACATATTGTAATACAAACAAAAAAGACCGCTATTGATGTGAGCGGTCTTTTGTAATGCTTACATGCGTATTTAGTTCGGGCGTGATGTTAAAGTAACAGGAACTTGTATAATTTGTCCGTTACGATAAACCGTAAAGGTCACAGTATCACCGGGGACAGTTTGAATGCCTAGATAACCAATCAGTTCGTCAAAATCTTCAATCGGACGACCATCAATTGCTGTGATAATGTCGATGCTACTTTGTGATGCTGATTGTAAGCCAGAGGCTGCTGCTGGCGCATTTGGAATAGCTTGTGCAATGCCGACACCGCGAATATTGTTAGGTAAGTTATAGGCTTCGATTAAGCTGAGGCTTATCGGTGCGGTTGTAATACCCAAATAGCTATATTGCACATCCCCCGTATCAATGATTGAATTTGCAACACGTAATACCAGATTGCTCGGTACAGCAAAACCAATACCAGAACTTGAGCCACTTTCTGAGTTAATCTGTGAATTGACACCGATGACTTGTCCATTGATATTGACCAAAGGACCGCCACTATTACCGGGGTTGATGGCTGCGTCGGTTTGAATGACACCGCCTGTCTGGAAAATATCTAAACTAGGGATACTACGATTGAGCGCACTCACAATCCCTGTTGTTAGTGTCCAATCATTGGAGAAGGGATTGCCCACCGCAAAGACAACTTGACCTTCTTGTAAACCATCAGAATCGCCAAAGCTAACAGGGCGTAAGCGATCTTGTGGAACATCAACCAACAAAACAGCAATATCACTATCGGCATCTGTGCCAACAATTTCTGCTTGGGTGATTGTGCCATCAAACATAGCAACGACAACACGCGCTTCTGCTTCTTGCCCAACTAAGTCGGAAATATTCAGCGCACCATCTACCACATGATTATTGGTAACAATATGCCCAAGTGAATCGACAATGAAGCCTGAGCCTGAACTGATCGGTTGCCAGCGTGGATCATTATCAATACGTCCTTCGATACTGATGGATACAACCGAGGGCGCAACTGTTTGGTAAATTTGGCTGTAGGTGTTTTCTTGGTTGACGAGGATTTGATTGGTTTCAACAACGGGTAAGCCAACATCATCAATGGCATTAGCGGTTTGAGGCATAATTGCAAAAGCTGCAAGGAATCCAATCGCAAGACATACACCTGCTATTAGGCTATATATTGCGATACGTTTAAGGTGTTTCATAGAGATGACCTCTCTTGATTGAGTATTAGATCTACTTGTTATACGTTCTCAGCATAAATTTAAGATGAGGATGTTAAATTTTAATTGCCTTTTTGTAAAAGGAACATAAGAGGGATGGGTGCGATCAGTATTTGGAGAAGCTACTCCTAAGCCTATATAATATAGACTGTATGTGAATTAGACTGTCCAAAAATTAGCAAATTACTGTACCTATTTCGATGTAAATTCTTGGACGCGCCGTTGCACTTCCCTACAATAGCCTATGGTAGAGACATCCAACGGGATGTCAGAGGCTGAAATGGGGCATTTTTGAATCTCCACCATTTTTGAGTCATTTCACATATAGTGTAATAGATAAATAATTAGCGTACTCACACATAACGAGGGAGATATAAAATGGTTCAGCATTTATGGCACAATTTATCACCAGGTCCTAAAGCGCCTGATGTTGTCTATGCCGTGATTGAAGTCCCCAAAGGCTCACGGAATAAATATGAATACAGCAAAGCAGGTGGCGTTATTAAGCTTGATCGTGTGCTATATAGTCCGCTCCATTATCCCGGCGATTATGGATTTGTCCCTCAAAGCTACTTTGATGATAATGATCCGATTGATATTTTAGTGATGATGAACGAACCAACATTCCCCGGTTGTGTGATAGAAGCCCGTGTGCTAGGCATGTTACGCATGATTGATAAAGGCGAACGCGATTATAAACTGTTAGCTGTACCTGCTACTGATCCTTTCTTCGCCCAATATTTGACCTTTGAGGATGTTCCTAAACATTATTTAGAAGAAGTAAAGCACTTTTTCATGATTTATAAGCAGTTAGAAGGTGCAGCCGTTGAAAATCATGGGTGGGCAGGTACAGATGAAGCGCGTGAAGCGGTCAATTACTCACTGAAATTATATCGTGAAAAATTTCCACCACATGGGGATGAAATTTAATTGGTACTCATCTCTATCGCTTAAACTATAGTAATGAATTAATCGTAACCAGATAAGGATAATCTATGGCAAGCGACGCATTATCAGATGCAGCAATCACAGAAGCCCTGACAATGTTAGATGGATGGGAACGCGATGGGGATAAGCTCGTCAAAACATTTGAAACAGCCACATACCCTCAAGGATTAGCGTTTGCTAGTGCAGCAGGTATGGTTGCAGATGGTATGAATCATCACCCTGATATGAGCATTGGCTGGAAAAAAGTCACGATTGAATTTACGACGCATGATGCAGGTAGCAAAATCTCACAGAAAGATGTAGATGCTGCTCAAGCAATTAATGCCATCACCATTCGTAAATAATCTTATTATCTGACCTTACGAAAAATATTCAAATAGGGTCAGTATAGTAAAGTTTTGAGTCTAAGAAATGCTGAGTTCACAGTTCTGAGTGCTGAGAAAATAAATTTTATTCTTACTTAGCACTCAGTACAAAAAATCTTGTTAAGTGCTTTCTTTAATCCTCGCTGAAGTGGCTTAAAATTAATTGCGTAACATCAGTTACTATCTTGAATCTGCATAGGGATGGATGTACATCATACCTTCCCACCACGAAAAAATTATGCCTTCATCCATATTTCTCTTAAATTATGCTACACTAAAACAATCATGATAAATAAGTCAGTTACACGGAAATAAAATGATGTCTACCACGATCAATCCTACTAAAGAACGCTTTTGGCGTGTTTATCAAATCAGCTTAGAAACCTCTGTTCGCAAAGGGGCAGCCAGTAAAGCTATTACAGAATATCTACAATCCATTGGTTTTACTCAGACGCAAATTTCACCAACACTCTTATTCGAGCGTGGGTCAAATTTAGCGAGTTTATACAACTTCAACCCGAAATCACAAAAAACTGAGGTTAGCGTGGATTTTGCATCCGCAGGTGAGCAAACCATTGTTGAATTAACCATGCGGATCAATTGTTTTGCTAACCAACCCCTCAGCAAAGATTACGAATTTTGGGCAGCCGAATTAGACGGTATTCAGGATGCCCTCGATCATGGTTATGTGAATCCTGCCATCAGTGATTTTGCTGCCGAACGCGCCCTGTGGTATAACGTCAGCATTATGCTCGGTGTACTGATACTCACAATCTCACTTACAATAACGGCTGCTATTGTGTGGATGATGTTGGCTGTCGTTTAAGTGTAAATAAAATTTTGTAGAGTCTCGAAGGACGTTAAGATGTAAGGATGCATCGGCGTATGCGTCCGTTTTTAGTGCGTTGGGATACGTTGATCCCACCCTACAATTAAAGAATTTTAGAACCTGTTTTGAAATTCAATCATGATGTTAGAATTTATTCGACATCCCGTTGGATGTCCCTACAATTGACTGTTATGACAGGTCGTAGGGACGCACAACGGTGCGTCTTGAAGTATCTTAAATATTTTCATTTTTCAGCGACAACAGCATAAATTTAGAGCCATTCTTGGCTTAATCCTATGCAGCATCCCCAAAGTTTCGTATCCTTATCTTACACACACAACAAACTTATAATTTTTAACGAGGACACACACATGGAACAGATACGACGGGCATTGCTATTCATGCCGGGCGATTCGCGCTATAAAATTGAAAAAGGCGCAGGGATGGCTGTTGATAGCATTATTATGGATTTAGAAGATGCGATTGCGCTCAACCAGAAAGAAGTCGCACGCGCTATCGTCGTGGATGCGCTACGCGAAGTTGATTTTGGACACAGTGAAGCCTTAGTCCGTATCAATCAAATTATTCCGGGTTGGATTTATCAGCATGATATTGCAGCAACTGTTGCCCAGCATCCTGCGGGCTATGTTTTGCCAAAAGTAGAAGATGCTGCCCAAGTTCAGCATATTTCTGAGTTACTGACGGCTGCTGAATCCGAACATGGCTTTGAAGTGGGTTCAATTAAATTACTTGCCATCATCGAAACTGCTAAAGGCATCGTTAACCTCAAAGAGATCGCTCAAAGTGATGTGCGGTTACAAGCCTTAATCTTTGGGGCAGAAGATTTAGCAGGTGATATTGGCGCACACCGTAGCGCCGATGGTTACGAAGTATTCTATGCACGTAGTGCCGTTGTCACCCATGCCAAAGCCTTTGGTTTACAAGCGATTGATACCGTTTTCGTTGATCTCACCGCAGAAGCAGACATCCTGAGCGCAGAAACGCAATTCATCCGTAATATGGGTTACACAGGTAAACTAGCGATTCATCCCAAGCAAGTTGCACCGATTCAAGCAGTCTTTACACCTTCATTAGCGGATATTGAATCATCCCAAAAGCTGATTGATGCCTTCAACGCCAATCAACAAGCAGGTACAGGTGTTTTTGAATACGAGGGCAAAATGATTGATATGCCGATGATTCGCTCGGCAATGGCTATCATCGAACGAGCGCGGGCTTGCGGTATCTTATTGAGTGATGACAAGCCCATTGTTGGAGTCTGAGTATTGCTCAAGTCTTTGAATGCGTTTAAGCTGTGCGTTTATCCTGTTGCATGAAGGCGACACAATCTTATGACCCTACGGCGTAAACATCATCTTTTTTGGCTTGTTATCATTGTCTTGTTTGCAAGCCTTATCCGCTTTAATGGCATGTTGTCACAAAGCCTCTGGATTGATGAAGGGTTCACATGGAATCTGACGCAGTATGATGATCTCTTTGCAATTTTGCGCCAAGATGTGCATCCACCACTCTATTTTTTGATGATTGATGCTTGGGTTGATGTGGCAGGGACAAGTATCCTCAGTATGCGTTATTTTTCGCTACTGCCCAGTCTGCTGAGTGTCGTTGTTGTGTATCAACTTGCGCGCGAAATTAGTGTGCAACGTGGTGATAATCAGACCCTCATACCTTTAATTGCTGCTGCTGTTATGGCTGTCGCAGAATCAGAGACATTCTTATCACAAGAAGCACGTAGTTATACATGGCATGTCCTCTTCGCATGTTTGAGTATGCTTGGATTTTTGCGTTGGCAACGCACTGAAATTACCCGTTATTTATTATTGTGGATTATCAGTACCATTGCCTTGATTTATACATTTTATTTGGGAGCATTTGTAGGTGTTGTGCAAGGACTCTACGCGCTAATTTTTATCCCACGTAAGCAAAAAATCTGGGCAATTGCTGCATTGGTACTATCGGCAATGACCTTAATCCCGTGGTTAGCGTTAACTGTTGGCGAACAATCCGATAATATTAGCCGTGCCGAGTGGATTCGTCCTGATGCTTTTGGCTTTTGGTTGGATGATTTCCGCACGAAATATTTTACAAGACAATGGGCGCTGACGATCACACTCATGATTGCTGGCTTATTTACAGTCACTAGAAAACAAGTGCGCTTACACCCAACAGGCATTATCTTGCTCTTATGGTTTGGTGTTCCCTTGCTATTAACGCTCTATCTCAACGAACAAGTGCCAACCTATCAACCGAGACGGGTTTCACAAATTACACCCGCTATTATCCTTCTAATCGCATTAGGTATCGGGCATATCCAAGGACGTATGCGCTGGATACTGCTTGGGATTATTGTGGCTTATGGCGCACTGAGTACTGATTTCTGGCGCTATAAGCAACCTTGGCAAATGATGGTTGATGATACGGTTACTTATATCACCGAAGGCACACCGATGCTATTTGAACTCGGCGGCGATGATTATGCCCCCCGTTATCATTATGGCAGCACTTTAGCCAATAGCTATGACTTTTTACTCGATGAAGGTACACCTGATGCCACTGACAATGTCTTAATTGGTTTAACGACATGGCGCAATCTGCAACCCGAGCGCTATGTTGGTGATTTACCTGCAATCATTGATAGCCAAGATCATTGGTGGCTGTTTTACTGGTCAAGCGACGTTGGGGCACTTAATTGGCTAGATACCTTTGGCTTTCAACGTTCAGCAACCCTGACTGTCGATTTTAATCCCGATGTCTATCTTTATCGCTATGATCGGTTATCAGATAATCGCGTTGTGAGCTATGAAAATGGTTTGCAACTCCAAGAGGCAATCTTCCATGATGATCTCACTGTGGAATTGCTTTGGTCAACTGATCGTCTCTTAAGCAATGATTATACGATGTCCACTGTGCTGATCGATACAACAGGCGCTGTTGTCGCACAGCATGATAGTATGCCATTTCTTGGGGAGCGCCCCACATCAACATGGCAAGTTGATGACTTGATCTATGATTATAAACCAATGCTAGCAACCAGTGATTTAGGTGAAGAGATGTATCAGGTAGGACTTGTTGTCTATCAGCTTGTTGATGGTAACATTATCCGCTTGAACAGCACAACAGGGGAGGATTTAAATACTATTGGACAACTTACTTTAAATAAAAATTAATACAATCACGCATGAGTTGTATCGGAAACGGTTTTGAGATGAAAGCATCGCAACCTGCATTTAATGCTTTTTGTTCGTCATCTCTATTCACCGCTACACTCACGCCAACAATTGGAATTTGACCCAGTTGTGAATCATTCTTGATTAAACGAGCAACTTCCCATCCATTTCTCAACGGCAAGCGCATATCTAGCAAAATTAAGTCAGGACGATATTTATCGGCAATTTCTAAGCCTTGTTGACCATTATGAGCATGCAGAACATCATGTCCCATGGATTGCAACAAAGAATCCATTAAGATATGATTTTGTTCATCATCTTCAACAACTAGTATTGTCCCCATATGCTCCCCTAAACTGATACCGCTACCCTCGCAACAGTTGTACTGCGCTTAGGTCTATCTTAACTATATTAAAAATACGGTAAACTGGATATACGTATAATTACGTAACATCCTATTGAAAATTAACTTAAAAATTTTTATTTATATAATCTTAATTCTATTACAATTAATTGCTGCATAATATATATGCGCGATTTTTCTCTGTAAGAGAATTATAAATTATAGTATTACTATTTTGTAGGAGTAGAATAATTAAATTATAACC
This sequence comes from Phototrophicaceae bacterium, assembly GCA_049680565.1. Lineage (GTDB taxonomy): Bacteria > Chloroflexota > Anaerolineae > Aggregatilineales > Phototrophicaceae > JAUZRW01. The sequence goes on along the minus strand of JBAUIA010000151.1, from coordinate 12,320 downwards.
ATAAACGACTCACTTAGAAGATTAAGCAACAATAGTGTCTTTTATATCATAAGACACTATTGTTGCTTAAGATGCGCCAAACGTGTAAAAAACTTGTTAAGTCGGTTCTTCTGTTGGAGGTGGTAAATGCCAATGTTCGGGTAGACCATCAATATGGATGCTGCGTGTTGGGAAGGCAATACTGAGGTTCATATCAGCAACAATACGCATCACAGCTAAATTAACTTCTTCACGTTCGATGAGTAGTGCGTGCCAATCACGGATGGTGACTTCACATAAAATCATAATATCGAGTGAACTACCTCCAAAACCTGTAAAGTAAACTGCAATACTACTTTTGATAACTTTATCGCGGTCACGGAGTAAATCACGTAATCGTTCCAGCAATGCTTCCATTTGGTCAGCCGTGGTTGAGTAGGTTACACCTAATGTAAATTGGATACGTCGCCGTAGAAAGCGCTCCACAGGCGCAGTTGCAAGTAGATTATTTGGCACAGTAATAATCCCACGATCAGGTTTACGAATCCGCGTTGAACGGACACCAACATGCTCGACAATGCCTTCAATTTCACCACTATGGATATATTCACCTACGATGAATGGACGGTCACCAATAATTGTGCTGAATCCGAATAAATTTGAGACCGTATCTTGTGCAGCAAGCGAAAATGCCAAACCCACAATACCCAGCGAGGCAAGCAAACCACTGATGTCCACTTTCCATTCGCTCATGACTACAAAAACAGCAATCACAAACAAGATTATTTTCAGAACCGTTCGCACAATCGGCAGTAAGCGGTCTTCGATATTAAAACCGAGGATTTTGTGAAAACGGGTTTCATTGAGTACTAAAATATCGACAACACGAAAACCACCTACAAAAGCGGATACCAAAACTAATGAGCGAATAATATTGGTAACGATGCTGTTGGTATCACCCGACGGCGATAAAAATCGTTGTGCAATGGCAAGGGCTGCTGCAATCAGTAAAACGCGCGTCGGCAACATCAATGCGTCAACAATTAAATTACCTGTATCACCTAAGTTAAAACGTTGTAGAAAAGCCCGTAAACGATTCTCTAAGACATTAAGGAAAAAGCGCCGAAATACGTAAAAGATGCCTAGTGTAAGTATGGCTAATGCTAATTGAACTGCCCAAGGTGGCAACTGACGAAAATATTTATCAAGTTGGATAAATAGATTAAAAAAGCCATCCATATTCATCGTTATTTCGCGTCTCCGCCATCAATATCGCTTGAGGCTGCTTCGTTATCTTGGAAGGTTGCTTCTGCTTTACCTTGCTCGTCACTCTCATCAACCATGCTAGGGGATAGTTCCACTGGAGGTTGATCTCGCTTAGGTTTAGTATCTGTATGCGCTTGCTTTGGATAGCTTTCGATATAAACAGAGGTATGTGGGAAAGCCATACTGAGACCTGCTTGCTCTACAATCTCCATAATATCAAGATTGACAGCTTCTTGCTCGGCGGTAAATTCTGCCCAATCCGCTAGCATCACATATGCAATAATGCGAATCTTGAGGGCGCTATCTGCAAATTCAACAAAATTGACAATCACAGAATCAGCATCTACGGTTTCACGGGCTTTGAGCATCTCGCGCAAATCATGAAGTAAAGATTGCATTTGCTCAGATGTGGTGGTGTAGGTTAATCCAATATAGAAATCCAGCCGACGTTTAACCAAGCGCGACCAATTGGTGACGGCTGCATTGGTCAAACTACTATTTGGCACAGTTACCAACGATTGATCGAGCTTACGAATCCGTGTTGTCCGTACCCCAACTTCCTCCACAGTCCCTGCAATACTACCTGATAAAATATAGTCACCCACTTGAAACGGATTATCACTCACAATTGTCGTGAATCCAAGGATGTTGGCAGCCGTATCTTGGGCAGCCAGTGAAATTGCCAAACCAATAATACCAAATGAAGCCACAAGCCCCGTGATGCTATAACCAAATTCTTGCACTACAATCAATAAGCCCATTACCACAATGAAAACTTTAGCAACCACGCGCAAGAAGGGCAATAAGCGATCTTCGACACGAATCCCAATTAAGCGCTGTAAAGTTGCCGTCGAGACACTGATAATATCAATCAGGTTATAAACAAAGTAAAAAATTGACGCTATGATGAGCGCATTGGCAATATTATCGGCTAGTATGTCAATATCGCCTTTAAATTCTAAAGTCACAGAGATGACCGCAATGGCAACCCCAATCAACAAGATACGAATAGGACGTTCGATTACTTGTAAGACACGGTCATCGACATCCGTTTCTGTTTTGGACGCATAGGCACGCATTGGTGTCATGATAAAGCGCAAAATGATCGTGCGAATGATGGCTGATACAAGCCATACCAAAAGCGGTGCAGATAATAAAACGATCAATGCTTGTTGCTCAATGGGCAAATCTTGCAAAATCGGAATGTTTTCAATAATGTTCATGCAGCGTTTTTCTCCGCCTTTCATCTTAGCCTGATATTTAATGCTAGCAGTATACCAGTATAACATTAACGCGCTATCAATGATCTGCCAATAGCTTGCCCTAGCGTGTCTATAGCCTTTGTTTTAGGATAATCATCCTAAAGACCATACATAATGGAAATCGAAACTTATGCAAGATTTACCAAGTGTGGATGCTTTGATGCAACCACTTGACTTTACACCTGATGATTTAGAAGCGAATCGCGCAGGACACTTGGGCGATAATCAGCGCTATCGCTTGCAACAATTACAACGCAACGCCTTGCTGATTGGGATGGGTGGCTTTTTTGCTTTTGCCTTCATTGCGACTATTTTTCTATTTTTCGGCTCAGAAAATAGCTATATCGTCATGACCTTAATAGGGATGTTCATTACCATCTGTAATGCGCTCTTTGTTGGCATGTTTGCCCGCCAATATATGCGCTTACGAGCCGATTTAGAAAATGGCGAAATTGACATCATTAGTGGCGAGATGGAAAGAGTTGTCAAAGCCAACGGACGCATGAATAACTTCTTATTGCGTATCAATGAGACTGAATTTTATGTCAAAAAAGACCTCTTTCAATTATTTCGGCATGAAGTGCCTTACAATGTCTATCGCACCAAACATAGTCGCGTTTTGCTAGCTGCCGAACCAAACCCCTAATCATTAGGGGCAGCAAACCCTATGATTCCTGCGACAATAGATCATCATGAATAGCCACTAAGCGCGTTCTGATACTGATCTACGATTGCTCGTATAAAATAGAATCATGTCTGTTGTTGTATAGAAGGAATTACAGCTATGAGTAGTGAACAACCTAAACTAAAAAAAGATAAACGCTTTACAGAAAGTGGTAAGCCCCTAATCTACACCGAGTCATTGATGGAAATTTTCGGCTTTGATGATAATGCACTCCGTACCAATGATAACGGGTTTGTGACAGCTTCCCAAAAGCAAGGCATCAATGATGAAATCAAATCAGAAGCGGATGCCATGTGGCTCTTGCTGACGATCTTCTTGGGGACGGCAGTTTTATTGGCAATCATCTTTTCATTCCAAGGCTATGCTCCCTTACCGTTGGTCATTGGCGCGGGTGGGCTTATCGGTGCGATGCTAGCGATTGCTTACTTCCGCCAATCTCGCTTACAACAAGATAGTGAGCGCCTCCGCAGTTACCGTGTGGATGGCGTGCCACAAATTCGCGCCACTTTATCAGGTGATAAGCAAGTTATCATGCAGATTAACGATCAAAAATTGCCGATTAGCTATCAACAAGCGGCTGCATTGAGTGAATTTGAATTACCCATGATGCGCGTCTATTATGCCCAACATAGCAAGCAAGTGTTATCAGCAGAAGTGCTGGTTAATGATAACTTTGATAAACTCAAAAATGAGGATTTAGCTGATGATGAGCAAGCTGCGATTTATGCAGCACGGCAATTGGATGATGAACAATCTATGATGCAGCGATGAGTGAAAAACGCAAAAATCAATCGCATACGCCACATGGTCAACTCGGGCAAGCCTTCTATTTTACCCGTGATGACCTTGCCGCAAATCGGGCTGGCTATATGACACTATCGCAGCAATTTGGCTTTAAATTTTGGGAGCGCAAAGCCTATCGTTGGTTGTTCGATATTCCGCCGTTTAAGTGGATACTGGGAAAACGACGCAATAGTGTAAAAATCATCGGCACGATCAAGAAGCATTATCATAGCAAAGTGATTTTTACAGGTAGTGGTGGCTCGGGCGGTGGGCATCAAGAGGTTTTGGAACAACATCGCATTCAAGTGCTTGCACCTGACCAAGTGGTGACATTTTACGTGCGCGAACGCCAATACAGTGCCATTCCTGATAATACTGAATTAACTGTTTATTATGATCCGATGGAACAGCGTATTCTCTCTGTGGAGTTGCCTTATGACAGCTAGTCTATTTTGTCAACCTAATCAATGGATTCTTTGCAGTTTTTCTAATAGACTTTTCCTAAAATAATAGCCAGCAGTTTTGACCTGTTGGCGAAAAATAGAGGCACTTTTTATTGTTTTTCTCTGTGCCTTTGGGACTTTGTGGTTCATATTTTTGCTAACAAATACTATCGACTTTGAGCATACAATACTATATCTACCGAGACGAAACATCCAGCAGAATTGTTGTGATTGAAGCAGCCAAATTTGAATGCTAGTCAGATATATGATCTATCGTCTATACTACACTATAACGCAATCAATCACTTGAATAAGCTATTCATAGGTTTTAATCATGCAACATTTACAACTACAACGTATATTGAACTTTAATGTTGATGACCTGCGTGCCAATCGTGAGGGTAAAATCAGCGAGGCGCAGCATGATAAACACAAACCTCCCGAAGTCAGTAAACTAGCGCTTTACGTCATCTTCGGACATGCTATTGTCATTGTGGGCTTATTAGGTGCAATTGCAATTATATCTGCGCGTCCTGCGATGTGGGTTGTTGTTGGTGTTGTTCTTGCGTTGGGTTTATTACCATTCCTCATTATGAACAATGAAGGCAACCTCAACCCAACCCTTAGAGGTGATGTGCAAAAAGGGCGTGTTGAAAAAGTCTGTGGTATTGCTTTTATCACTCAAAATAAAGACCGCAACAATATATCAAGTTATGAACTCTATATTGATGGCATGACCTTCAAAGTAACATCCTCGCAAGCATCGGCATTTATCCACGAACAAGATTATTGCATTTACTATTTACCACTCAGTAAAACCTTGCTATCCGCCGAACCCTACCGTGGAGACTAGCACTAGTACAGTCGGTACCGAGCGCTTAGAATATCACCCATGTTTATCAACTGAGGAGTTCCAATGGAACTGAATTTTGCTCTAACGCCAGAAGCATTGGGTTTTGCGTTTCTGATTTTTGCTTTACGTGTATTCAATTATTCAATTAGTACCATTCGATTGGTCTTTATCGGACGTGGATTTCGTTTCGGAGCAGCAATAATCGCTTTTTTTGAAGCACTCATTTTTGCGGTAGTCATTGCAAATATTGTGCGTGATCTAACAGATGTTGCGAATTTATTGGCGTATTGCTTGGGGGCATCAGTCGGGAGTTACCTCGGGATGTGGCTCGAAACACGCTTTATTGTGAGCTATAGCACCATCACCATTATTTCTCAAAGTCTTGGTACAAAAATTGCCGAAGTTCTACGAGAAAATAATTATGGCGCAACCATCACTAAAGGCGAAGGGCGTGATGGTCAGGTTGATATTATCCGTAGTACCACTGTCAATCGGGATATTCCTTTACTCGTTTCGATTGTGCATAGCATTAACTCGGAAGCCTTTATTGATGTCGAATCTGCACGGAGCTTATATCGGGGTTGGATTCCGGGTGGTCCTCCGCGTGCGAGAAAAAAATAAATGACTGACCATGATCCCAACGCTGGTCAGATGAAAGCTGTTGATGCCCAACGCGCTGTGCGTAATGTAGGCGTACTGTTAGGGGCGAGCTTGCTCAGTAAGGGCTTGCTCTTTTTCTGGCAGATTATCCTCAATAATTGGCTGGGTCCAACTGAAAGCGGTATTTATAGCACTGTATTAGGGTTATTTGCTGTTATCACACCCCTCACAGGCTTGAGTATGGGCATGATTGCGATCCGCCAAGTAGCAAAATTCCCTGAGAAAATTGGGCAATATGCCACAACCATGCTCTTCACACAAACCGCTTTATCGGGTGTTGCTTATATCGTGATGATTATCACAGGTGCGCTTTATGGCGGTGATATTCTAGCCTATAGCGCGGTGATTGGGCTGAGTCTCATTGTGGATACGTTTGGGAGTATTGCCAACGATCTCTTCATTGCCCAAGAAAAGATGGTCGTTACTTCGATTGTAGAGATAGCGCATGTGGTTTTGCGTGTCAGCCTTGCATGGTTTGCCTTGTCGCTCGGATGGGGTTTGCCGGGCGTGTATCTTGCGATGCTCTTTACAGGCATTTTACGCACGAGCGTCTTGTGGCTATTGCTCATTAATCAAGACTGGTCATTGGATTGGCAAATTGATTGGCAAGGTATCGGTATTCCGATGATTATTGATATGCTACCGCTTGCATTGGGTGCAATGCTCTCATTAGGCTATGACCATGCCGATAAATTGATGATGACAGGCATTATCGGGACAACCAATACAGGCTATTTGAACCCTGCCTTTTTAATTCATTTTGGCATCATTGAATTATTCAGCACAGCGATTTTAGTGGCGATGTATCCCTTGATGTCGCGTTATCATAGTGCTGATGAAAATGATACATTTGGCTTTATCGTGGAAAAATTAATGCGATTTATGCTGATGTTAGCATTACCTGTCACCCTTGGCTTAACCGTGTTTTCGGATGATGTCGTGCGCCTGATTTTCACAGATGATTTCTTGCCGACGATTCCCATCTTGCGCGTCTATGTCTGGTATACCTTATTGACCTTAGTCAGCAATGTGTTCGCTAAGGCACTACTGGTACAAAACCGCCAACGCTATATTCTAGCTGTGACCGCTTCTGCCTTGACCTTGAATATTATTGTTAATTATATCCTGCTCACCCAAACAGGTGATCCAATTGGGGCTGCAATTGCATCTGTACTCGCACAAGCATTAGCACTGGTCTTATTGGCACAGACTTTCCGTGCAAATGGCTTTGATTGGTTACGAATTATCCCGAGTTTATTCCGTTTAGCACTTGTGGGTGCAATCGCTACAGGGGTGATGATAGTCGTCGGTGAATTTCAGTGGATTGTGGGCTTAGTCGTCGGCAGTATCATTTATATGATGGGGATTTTCTTTGGGCAAATCTTGTCCGTAGCGGATTGGGATTTGCTCTATCGTTTGGTCGGTGCAATGCCAGCAGGGTCATTCATTTTGCGCTATTGGCAGCGTGACCTCAGTAAGCAAGGATAAGAACGCTATGATTGCCATCATCATACGACGCATGAGCATCTTATTGATTATCATGATAACGCTATTGATGAGCCTCATACACCTGAGTCAGCGCCCAAATAATCGGGCTACGATTCAGCAATTTCTGACAGCGCCTGATACTTGTGAGCGTCAGCCTTGTTTCTTAGGCATCATCCCCGAAGAAAGCGAACAAGAAGCCGTTTATAGCGCCTTAGCCAATGCCTCTATCGTTGAGGATATTCGACTCGCACAAATTGAATTTGGTTTACGGCAACTTTTTATCCAATGGAATGGCGAGCAACCTCATTTTATTGTGGATGAGGGCTATATCACCTTAGTAGGGGGACGCGCTGAAACGATTGAACTTACAACAGAATTGCTGCTTGGCGATATAGTCGCTGTTTTCGGCGAGCCGAGCCATATTATCATTGCAACCTTTGATGTGTACCTCTATTATGCTGAAACAGGGCTTGTCGTTGAAAGCCGTATCAATTGTGATGCGGTCTGGTACTCATCTGTGACGATATTGTGGCAACCGCGTGTTAACTTAGACAATCTATCATCAGATACTGTTACCCTAAAAGATGCTTGTGATTAATTAGAGTATGCTACAATCAGCACCAATTTTTGAAAAATGATGGAGACTTCATGACAGCCAACCTCGAAAAACCAACCAATCCATTTGCGCGGATCATCAGTTTATTGCGTGTCGGTCCGCGTGGATTAGCCTTACGCTTCTATGACCAATTTACACGCAAGCGCACAGGGTATCCCGTCTGGAATTTGAGTCGGGTGCGTCCATTTTTGTATGTCGGTGGACAACATTTTGCAAAAGGTTGGCACGCAGTCGAAAAAGAAGGCATCACAGGTGTGATTAACATGCGTGAAATTCATCATGATGATATTGCATCGGGGATTGGTGGTTCATCGCATTTACACCTTGCGACCCGTGATAATACACCCGTGCCATTTGATTATTTGCATCAAGCAGCTGATTTCATTGCCGAGCATCGGGATAATGAGGGCAAAGTTTATGTGCATTGTGGTGTGGGGGTCGGACGTGCGCCTTCAGCAGCAGCAGCTTATTTCATTAAGCATGAAGGCATGACCACCGTCGAAGCCCTTGCTACGATGCGACAAGTCCGCCCATTCATCCACTTAACTGATTCCCAACGCCATCAACTGGAAAAATTCGAGCTAGACGTTCGATGATATTCATTCACGCTTACGAAAGATTCTAGCAATCCCTGCCATAATCATAAAAAAGCCAATGATTGGTAGATAAATGAAAATTCGATTGGTAATCAGCAATAAGACAAGTGTGATTAATAATAACGCAGTGCCGCCGCCGAAAAATATAATGTAGTCGTTCATATCTAGTGGGCGTTTGCGCTTACGATTGGGGTATTTTTGATCGAGGTCTTGCAGAATCATTTCGATTTTATAAGGGGCTGTGCCTACATTTTCGAGAAATGTACGGATTTCGTCATTAGGCAAACCATCACGCGCAAATTGTTCAGCTTCAATGATAGGATTATTATCTGACATATGTTTTTCTCCTGATAACTAAATTGCTCTTAATCATATATTACTTAGCGATTGTCTGCAATTTCGCATAGGCTTCTGCTGTCCAAGGATGCAAGACTTTAAGCTGGTCGCGCATCTGCCAGAGATAATCTAAATACACAAAGGCTGCATGATAAATACTCTTATCGAGCGCCAGCAGTAATTCATCCAAATAGGGCGGATTACCAAATTGATCCCATGCGATTTTATCTGCCACGAAAACGACTGTATCTAGCAGGGTCGCATCGGCTTTGAGGGTGGTATGACAAGCAATTGCACTCAGAACAGCCTCATCATCTACATGGAAAATTTCTCTTGCAATCACCGCCGATAATTTCTGATGGATAATCATCGGGAAAATAGCTTCTTCGGGCAAGACCGCAAGTCCTAAATCACGCGCAATCGTCGCCCGTTCTGACGACGGAAAAACTGCACTAATATCATGTAGCCATCCAGCAATTTCTGCTTGCTTGGCATCAATACCAAATTGTAAGGCGAGTTCATGCGCTTTTTGGGCAACATCACAACTATGCTTGGCTGTTTTAGGATGTCCATGATGAGTCAAAAAAGCAGGTACATCGTGTGCGATATGCCCTGATAATGTCATGTTCTGTACAAGTGCTTCTAAGCGAGTGTGCATCATACGATCACTTATATAAATTGTGGCATCGTTTGGGCGGTTAGGTGCGTGGTATCACTGTTGAGGCGTGTGACCCATTTGCCATTGTCATAATCCAATTTGGTGATACCTGCGTTATTCAACTTAAAAGTTGATTCAGGTTGACCGACTAAGCGATGCGCTAGACCTGTTACGGTGCGTCCATGCCCAACAATCAGTAAATTGCCGTCGTAATCAGCGAGTAATTGCGTAATAGCATGTTCAAGGCGATCAAAGCATTGACTGGCTGTTTCTGGATAATGTGGAATCACACGCGGATTATGGCTAAATTCCAGCATGGGAAATTCATCACGGCGTTGGAAAGCGGGCAAGATATTGGGTTCTTGTGGCATCATACTCTTGCCAAGCCATTCCCCAATGCCATTTTCGACATAGAGCGGCAAATCAAGCGCTTCCGCGATAGGATGAGCCGTTTGTATTGCTCGATAATACGGTGATGTAAAAACCCAATCAATCGGTTCTTGGTGCAAGCGTTGGGCGAGTTTTTGAGCCTGTTCTTTGCCTGTATCGGATAAGGGCGAATCGTACTTATCGCCATTGGCTTTTTCGTACCACTGCTTATCAATTTCATCAAGGCGATGCCCATGCCGTACCAAATAGAGGGTGCGCGTTGTCATTGGTTTCCTAAAATAGAGTTTATGTGCGTTATGGTATCAGTATAAGAGACAACTAGTGAAATATGTAGTAAGAAACTTATAAAACAGCATGAGAGAGAGTAAAAAAATCCTTCATGTTTAATGAAGGATTTTAAGAGGCAGGGTTTACATGCGACCTTGTTGCTGCTCGTCATCCGAAAATTGAAGTAATTCATCCAATGACATTTTCGGTAAGCGACTTTCTGCCATAACAGCGCGTAATTCCGTGTTAATTTCGCCGTCCTCACCAATATGCCGACGAATCGACTGATTTGCAGCTTCACTAAATTCAAAGAGGTGTTCTGCCAATAAAACGCCATCAGCACTGACGCGCATTCCCCATTGCCCTTTAGTGATAGTTTCATCATGAATCGGTAAACGGGCAGCAGGGCTAATAAAATTGCGCCCACGTTCGAGATTATGAGAATCTTCATGCACAAAGACAACATTACCAACAGCATCCAGCACTTCAAACTTGATTTGCCCTGTGGCTTTGCTGGGTAAGCGCAATTGCACAAATGGCTGAATATAATCAACATCATCAGGGAGTGACCAAGTGCGGAAAACCGTTGGCTCACTGCCGTCTTTAAATGCCATCACCCCAATATCGACTGTTAGTACCTGTACCGCATCAGGGTCATGTCCTGCACGCTGGACAGATTCTAAAGCATGGCGATACACAGGGTCAGCTTGGGCTTGGCGTGGCGCAACCTCTTGATAACTTGAATCGTAATCCGAACCATATTCATAATCTGATCCGTAATCATAATCATAAGATTCAGTGTTATCTGATTGCAGTTGATTGTTATCGAACTGGCGCACCATGAATAATAAACCGAGCAAGATCAGCACTACGAGCGCACTTGCTTCTAATAAGGCGACCCCTGCTAACATCAGCAGGATAAATGCCAATAAAATCGTATTCCGATTATTGCGAAAATCCATTACGAAATTTTACCTCCGTCTGCGGGCTGCCGTCCGTGACCGTGTCCGAGGCGTATTGCCTGATTGGGTCGATGAGGACGTGCCGCCAGCCGTATCATTCAAACGGCTTGGTGAACTACTTTGTTGGTCTTGACGCTGTGACTGTAGCAAATCTTGCAGACTTGGGGTCATATCTTGTTCAACTTCGTCTACAATTTGATACGAACTCATATCAATATCTTGCTCATCAACCAAACGCCGTTGACGTTCTGTCATAGACGGTGCGAGCATGAAGTTGTGTAATCCGACCATATTACCATCAAGATAGACACGCAAATCCCAATCACCTGTCCCTTGAATGTCACGGTTACCAGCTAGTGGCAAATGATGATCGGTCATGATGCTCATTTCGCCTTCGCGTAGATAGGCTTTCATCTCATGGACAAAGCGTTCTTCCCCATATTGATTATAAATCTCAAAGCGTACCGTTGCATGCCGTTCAGCTTCACCCGCGTCAATATTGAGTGTCACAAACGGGCGCACGCCATCATCATCTTTCGAGATGCTGCGTGTACGGCGCATAGCCATCCCCTCGTAGCTGCTCTGTACCGCAATTAAGCCAACATCAACCATCATCAGATCATTATTGGTATAACCACCACGCGCTTTTGCACGTTCATGGGCTTCTTTTGCTTGGGCACTAACCCGATTACGAATCGGCGCGCGCTTGAGTGCATCCATTAGATTTTCTCGCTCACGTCCAATTTCGACGGTAGATGCGACAGCAGCTAATGCAAAAATACTGAGAAGCATGACTTGTAGCGGAATACTGGTCGCAGCAAATAATCCTGCGGCTGTCAGCAGACCTAATACGGCTAACCATGCTGTGTTACGTCGTTTTAAGCGAATCATCATTATTCCCAAGTGCTTACTGGTGTCATTATTTATTATACGTCGGTTTGTATCTGTATGCCATAACGAGCGCCCAACGTAGGCGCATCATTTATTAATACGTATGGCTATCTTAAAAGTTGTATGATTATGGTATCACAATTATATAAATTCTATATTGGTATGTGGTGATTAACTAACTAAAG
>JBAUIA010000150.1:0-5676 GCA_049680565.1 Phototrophicaceae bacterium | reverse complement strand
TTAGTGAACCGCTAAAAACTAAGGACTAAAAACTCACTATTTTAGATTATCTGGCTCAAAAATATGCTTATTCTCTTAAGAACCTGTTTTGAAATTCAATCATAATGTCAGACTCTATTCGACATTTCGTTGGATGTCCCTATAATTGACTTTTATGTGTTATGACAGGTCGTAGGGACGCACAACGGTGCGTCTTGAAGTATCTTAAATAGTGTATTCAAACAGGTTCTTATTCTCTTAAACAAAATTCACTTTAATCATAGTGATTTATACGTGTTTTTGGTCTTGATGTTGCAGATAGAAGTAAAAACGAGAATTATGGTGGTCATAATTCCCGTGAATCGTCATTCGTGATACGGTATTTATTTTTTTTCGCGGAGGGCAGCACGCACGATAAAGACGATTAATGCCACCATCGCACCAATCGCAAGACCAAGCGCAATGAGATTGCCTTGTTGCCCAAATCCTTGGAAGATATTATCGGTTATTAATGGCGCGTCGTCTTCAGTTGATGATCCTGTGCTGGATGGTAATCCACTTGTACTTGAGCCTGATGAATCTGATGTTGAGCTTGAGCCTGTTGTGAAGGTAATTCCGCCTGACCCAGAACCTGATGATGACCCACCATTTCCAGAACCACTACCTGATCCTGTCGTAGTATTGCTTGTATTATCGCCTGATCCATTGCCACCTAATTCAAAATTGATGCCCCCTGAACCAGAACTGCTTGAGCTACTGTTATTGCTACCACCACCTGTCGTATTGACTGCGACATTGCCGACACTATTACCACTATTGTTATTGCTGGTTTGACGAGGCGCACTGACGGCAGGTAGCAATGGCGCAATTGTGATTGAGCCGCTACTGGATTGCACAGGCTCTTGTGGCGCACCGACAGGTGAGCGTAAATCAACCGAGAGTGGGATTGAGGTTCGTTGACCTGATGTGACACTCTGCGTACCTGAGGATGTTGCGACATTGGCTTGTCCTTGGAATACATTGACTGACAAATTTTGCCCATTCAATTGATTCGCTTGGATTAAGGCTGTACCGCTCTCATTTTCACCTTGTGCATTGCGTCCACCCACCAGTTCAATACTCACTTCGTTGATGAGTAACGAGATACGCGCTTCGCCTTCTGGCGTTTGAATCAGCAAGCCATCGGATTCAACCGTATCACAACCAATATCGGTATTGCCACTTTCAAAATAGAAGGCTTGCATCGCACCAAAGTAGGGCGCATCTGCCGCTTGAATCGGCAAAATACCTGTGCTGAGGGCTTGATTCTCAGAGATAATACCGCCATTTTCAATCCAGCCAACAATTCGTGTTGTGGGGTCTTCAATGCGTAACCATGAAGAATCTTCCAAGCGTGCTAATCCTGTCAAGATCGTACCCGCTTGCACAATGCCAACTTGTGCAGTTTGTGTATTAGGCGCAAGATAAATCGTCTTTTCGACAGTTGTCACGCGCAAATCAAGTGTAGCGGTATCAGGCACAGCATTTTCGAGATCAAATTCGCCAAATAATAACATCGTGATGTCTTGCAAACCACGATCTGAGCCAACTAATAAGCGCATTTGTGCAACGCCCCATGTATCGGCTTGGGCATCAACCGCATCAACCACAAGCGATTGAATATTATATAAATCGGCACGATCACCGGGGCTATCAAATTCAAAACTAGCAAGATTGAGGCGCGGTGTTACGCTAACATTGCGGTTGCCATAGCACACTTCATTTTCGCCAATATCCGCACATTCTTCTGTTACACGCTCAATGATAGCCTCGACATCTAAGGCACATTCGCCTTGGGCTGTCGCTATCCAAACGCTAAATAGCAGTAACCACGATAATGATATAATTGTTCTTAATGAAGTCATTGTGACTCTCAACATATGATAAAAGAAAATATAACAGATTGTATTATACCTGATAACTAGCAGGTCACGGTACGGTATCCTAAAAAATTGTTATTCGGGCAGAATTTGTACTAAAGAGTACGCCCATCCTATTGCTTATCTTATGGCTAGCATCTATGCTGTTGCTATATTTTCGCTGCTGAGGAGTGTCATCAAGTGGATAATAAAGACTCATTGATTGGACAAGAGATCGAAGGTTATCAGGTCGATGCTTTGCTAGGGCAGGGTGGCATGGGGCATGTTTATCGTGCGCTCGATATGCGCCTGAATCGCTACGTTGCGCTCAAAGTGATGACCAAACCCTCGACAAATGCCGATACTTACCAAAAGCGTTTTGACCGCGAAGCCCAAGCGATTGCAAAACTCAAGCATCCTAATATTGTGGCGATTTATCGCTTTAACGAAATTAACCAACGCTATTATATGGCAATGGAATATGTCGATGGGGCAGATTTGCGCTGGCTTTTGCGTAATTATGTCAATCATGGTGATTTGATTGATTACGATACGCTGCTCAAAATTATGCAGCAGATTAGTGATGCACTCGATTATGCTCATAGCCATGATGTCATCCATCGTGATATTAAGCCTTCTAACATTATGATTTCACGCGAAGGTGATGCGATTCTCACAGATTTTGGTTTGGCATTGGATGTCAAAGAAGGCTCAATCGGCGAAATTTTTGGCTCACCGCATTATATCGCACCCGAACAAGCGATTAACTCGGCACAAGCTGAAGCACGTACTGATTTCTATGGCTTAGGTGTCATCTTATTTGAGATGCTCACAGGTAAAGTGCCATTTGAAGCTGAAACAGCCCTTCAAGTTGCTATGGCGCATATCAGTGATCCATTACCTGACCCACAAATCATAAATCCAAATTTACACGCTGCATTTCTTCCTGTATTGCAAACAATCTTAGAAAAAGACCCTAGTGATCGCTATGCTGATGGCACATCATTCATGCGTGCCTTGCGTGCAGCCGTCAGCCAAGCACGTAAAGATAAGCAAGTGCCAGATATAAGTGGCTTGGGTACACCTAAACAACGCATTCAAAAATTACCAATCTTGCCTGATCCTGTTGTATCTTCTCAAACCAAGCCTGCCACGAAAATTGCTGCGTCCGCGCAAGATCAGCATGGGACAAAAGCAGTTGCACCTCTGACAGGCTTAAATCCTAAACCACGCAAAAGCCGTACATTACAGGTCATCTTGTGGATTGCTCTATTTGTAGTCTTATTAGGTGCGGTGCTGTTGTCGCAATACCCTGATCGTTTGACAGAATTACTCAATTTGCCCAATTCAAATCCTTCATCATCGGATTCACAAGCGCTTAATGCCTATATTGAAGGTGAAATTACAGCGCTCGATTTTAATCAGGGGACAGTGCTATTGACTATTCATGGTGTGCCGATTGAGTTACAACGTGGGATGCCTCTTTACGATGTCATTGAAGCCAATGATGTGGTTCGTATTGAAGGGCATTATACAGAAACTGATGGTGTGCTGCGTTTTGACCGTGTGGATTATGCCGAACACAATGGCGAAGTGCTTGATATTAGTGATAATCAAGGCTGATGGGCTTGTTTCGCTTATCCATTATTGGTGTTATTTTAACGAATAATATGTTTAAAATTAGCAAGGGCGCGTCGGCGCTGGTGTGATCCTCCTGTGAGGTCAATCAAGAAACCTGCCATAACTTCAGGTGAATATTTCATGTCATCTGCCATCCAAGGCTTGATAACACCCATGATTGCGTGTGCATTAAAACTAACCAAGTATTTTGCCATTTCAGGGCTTGCATCAGGGACAATAGGCACAATATATTGATAATAATACGCCATAAAATAGGCTTTTAGGCGTTCGACGATGAGTCCATCAATATCGAGATAGTTGAGGATGTTTAATAGTTCCTGATTGTCTTTTAAAATATCGAAAAATGATGTAAATGTGCGTAATTCAGCTTCTGGATTATCTAAATTAAAATCTACGCTACTCAACTTCCCGAAGAAATTCTCTAAAACAGAATCAATCACTTTTGATAACAGATCATCGAGTGTTTCATAGTGATTATAAAAAGTATGACGCGCAATCCCTGCTTCTTTAGTCACATCCGTTACTGTGATATTGCGATAGGTTTTTACTTGGAGCAAGTCAATGAATGCTTGTTGGATAGCGTCTCTTGTTTGGATTGCTCGTGGGTCAGTGGATTGAAAATTGCCCATATGAATTTGATTTCTAACTTCGTGTACAGATTGGTGATAGTGTTATTGATTGAAATCCATTTTAAATTTAGATTAAGACTATGTTTAGGAATAAGTGTAAGTGTACACGGTTGGGTTAGCATTCTCAACTTATCAGGTACAGATACCTTGAAAACAGCAATTTTACACGAGCTTGGAGCAAATAATCTTGTTAACAATTCTCGTTCAATCTTTAGCATTAGCCTCTGGGGGTATTGTTTCCGTTGGGTCGATTACGATTGTTATTTTATTGCTGATTTCAGAGCGCGGTTGGCGTAATGGATTAGGGTATATGTTAGGATATGTTGGCGCATATGCACTCATCGGTATTGCTGCGGTTATCCTTAGCGATACCTATACCAGCACGTCACCAGAAATAGCTACTACCGTGATTGCTAGTTGTTGAAGTCCATGCCGAACTTGTTAGAATTAAGTTTGCGACCAAAATCTAACAAGGATACGACATGAACGACACCTATATTATAACAGCCTATTGTGTAATTGAAGATATTTTGAAGGCAAGTAATTGTCAGGACGATGTGCGAACAAAAATAAGTGCTGCCGAAATACTGTTGGTGGCAGTAGTGTCTGCCAAATACTTTCAGAATCATCATGAGCGAGCCTTATGTATCCTAATCAGGCTAGGAGAGATTCCACGATTAAGTGTGTCACGCTTCAATCGTCGCCTTCATGCCCTTAGTGGATGGTTGCACAATATCGTGAGTTTATTGGGAGATATTTTTGCACATGGAGAAGCCTTTATCATTGATAGTATGCCACTTCCTGTGTGTAAACGAGCGCGAGCTAGACGCTGTAAAAAAGTAAGAGGTAAAGCCTATTGTGGCTATTGTGCTGCCAAAAAAGAGAAGTTTTTCGGATGGCGTTTGCATTTAATCTGCGATGAAGATGGTATCCCTGTTGCTTTTGATTTATTGCCAGCCTCTGAACACGATTTAACGCCTCTTCACGAATTGACTGCAAATTTACCCCAAGGGGCATCTGTTTTTGGTGATAAAGGCTACATTTCTGCTGAAGATGCCCAAAGTATTCTTGACGAACTGGGTGTACGGATAGTTTCAATTCCGCGAAAAAATATGCCAGCTAATTCTTGGGCAGATGAATATGATATGCGCCTCTATCGTAAACGAATTGAAACCGTTTATTCTCAATTGGAAAGCATGGGAGTTCAACGTCTACATGCTCGTACCAATATTGGTTTTGACATGAAAGCATGGGCTTCCTTGCTTGCTCTTGCTTTTACCAATATCATGAACTAGCAATCACGGTATAGTATCTAATAACTATCGTAACCTGCAAATCACATTATCGGAGATAGTGAACCTAGACACGCATAATCATCAAAAACTTGTAAAAATTAGGTCTGTACCTCTCTTATGGGAGGTCACAACCTCTCTAACTTGCTCGTATCATGTGATGTATACACTCAATGATAAGGAACAAGCATTATGCAAGTTACAATGATCGTGCCACGTAGTAATCAAAATAGCTAT